>JANXSH010000609.1 GCA_025356615.1 Planctomycetia bacterium
CGGCGAGCAACGAGATCATCGGCAAGGCGGCCTATCGCCGGCAGCTCGTCGGCAACCAGTCCGGGCGGTGTATCGCCGCCTACGTCTACACCTCGTGCGGCGTCTGGGAGTCCACAACCGATGTCGTCTTCGGCGGCCACGCGATCATCGCCGAGAACGGCTCGATCCTCGCCGAGTCGCGCCGATTCCAGCGGCAACCCACCCTGACGACGGTCGAGATCGACCTCGAGCGACTGCGCATCGATCGCATGCGGACGAACAGCTTCGCCGATGCGGTCCTCTACCCCGGAGGGCGGCGCGCCTACCGCAAGGTGCCCTTCAGCCTGGGGGAGACCCCGACACCGTCGCCCCTGCGCCGGGTCATCGACGCCTTCCCGTTCGTGCCACGCGGGCAACAGGAGTTGCGCGAGCGATGCGAGGAGATATTCTCGACGCAGGTCGCCGGGCTGGCGCGCCGGCTCGAACACGTCGGTAAGCCTCCCGTGTCCATTGGAGTGAGTGGCGGGCTGGACTCCACGCTTTCGCTCCTCGTCCTCTGCAAGACGCTCGATCTCCTCACGATCCCGCGATCGCACGTCGAGGCCCTCACGATGCCCGGCTTCGGGACGACCAGCCGGACGCGCGACAACGCCACGGCGCTGATGGGGCAGCTCGGCGTCAGCGCACGCGAGGTCGATATCCGGGCGATGTGCCTCGCCGAGATGCGGGCGTTGGGCCATTCGCCCTTCGGGATCGACCTCGAGGGGCTGGACGCGGAGAGTCTCAACGATCGGTTACGCTCGCTCCCGGCAGACAACCGGAACGACCTCGTATTCGAGAACGTCCAGGCCCGCGCGCGGACGAACCTCCTCATGAACACGGGGTTCGTCATCGGCACCGGCGACGTGTCGGAACTGGCCCTCGGCTGGTGTACCTACAACGCCGACCACATGAGCATGTACAATCCCAACGTGAGCATCCCCAAGACGCTGGTGAAGTTCCTCGTCGAGTGGGCCGCCCGGAACGAGTTCGAGGGGCCGGCCCGCGACATCCTGCTCGACATCGTCGATACGCCCATCTCGCCGGAGTTGCTGCCGACGGACCGCGAGGGGAAGGGCGTCCAGGCCACCGAGGGGACGGTCGGTCCCTACGAATTGCACGACTTCTTCCTGTATCACTTCCTTCGCTACGGCGCGAGTCCGGACAAGATCCTCTTCCTGGCGACGCAGGCGGAGTTCTCGCGGGCCTACTCACCCGATGAGGTCCGGCGCTGGCTCACGGTCTTTCTCCGGCGCTTCTTCTCCAGTCAGTTCAAACGATCCTGTCTTCCCGACGGCCCCAAGGTCGGCTCGATCAGCCTGTCCCCGCGCGGCGACTGGCGCATGCCGAGCGACGCCGTCGCCGCCGGTTGGCTGGCTCGCCTCGGGGGCGCAGACTCGCGCTGACCCAGTACGCCCGGAACTCGTCGCTTTCCGCGCCTTCCAGGCTTTGGCCTCGAAGACAGAAAAAAAGGTCTCGGATCGTCAGGGCGGCTCAAGTTCGCTCCTCGACTCGCCGATAACAGCAGTACCCAACGAGCATCATGAGCGAACGCAGGCGATAACCTGCCGCGCCGAAGGAATCACCACGGACGGTGGATTCCCGGCTCGGATGGCGCATCCGTGCGCCGTCCGGCGGTTCCTTTCCCATCTGGATCGAGGAACACTGCCGTGACCACTCTATCGCTGATTGCGATCGCGCCCGCTTGTCGAAATAGTTGCCTCCTCGACCCAATCGCGCCCAATGCCCCGCCGACCTCGCTACGGGTGGCTGCGGATCCTATAGGGTCCGGCAGTCCAACCGCGAAAGCGTAGCGTCGGCTTTATCGTTGGCTCCTGTGTGGGGCGTGATACTTTTATTCTACTCCTGTGAGGACGCAGCCATGCCAAAGAGTCACTACGAGCAAGGGCAGTCGCCACAGCCGGGGCGTCGGAGCCGACTCGGGCTGGAGGTCCTCGAGGATCGAACGGTCCTCAGCACGGCCTCCCCCGTACTCTCTCTCCAGGCGGTGGCCTCGAGCTACGACCCGAAATCCGTCCTCGTTCAGTTCCGCGAAGGGGCCACTCCCCACGCCGAGCGGGGCACTTCGCTGGGTCAAGCGCTATCGTCGGCGACCGGCCTCTATGATGTCCAACTCCAGGCCGGGGTGACTGTTGCCGATGCGTTGAGGCTCTATCGGGCCGACACGACCGTGCTGAAGGTCGAGCCGAATTACCTACTCGGGACCGCTACGATCCCGAACGATTCGCAATTCGGCAGTCAATGGGCGCTCCAGAATGCGTCGAATCCCAGCGCGAGCATCCACGCGGTCCAGGCATGGGATGTCACTCGCGGGTCGTCGAAAACGATCGTCGCGATCAACGATACGGGGATCGATTACACCCACAAAGACCTCTACCAGAACATCTGGATCAATCAAAAAGAGATCCCCGCGAGCCGCTCGAGGAACCTCGTCGATTTTAACAACGACGGGTTCATCTCGATGCGGGATCTCAACGATCCCCGGAACCAGGGCGTCGGCAAGATCACCGACCTAAACGGCAACGGCCACATCGACGGCGGCGACCTGCTCCAGTCGATGGTCAAGGATTCCTCCGGACACGACACGGGCAGGGGTGGCTGGGCCGACGGCGTCTCGCAGGACGGTAGCGGCTACGTCGATGACATCATCGGTTGGAACTTCTTCGCCAACAACAACAACCCCTACGACGATTTCGGGCATGGCACGCACGTCGCCGGTACGATCGGCGCTACGGGCAACAACAACCTCGGCGTGACGGGCATCGACTGGAACGTCCAGTTGATGCCGATCAAGTTCCTCGGCGCGGGCGGCGGGGGCACCGTCAGCCAGTTCATCGCCGGGTTGAACTTCGCGGTGAGCCACGGCGCACGCATCTCGAACAACAGCTGGTCCGGTGCCGCCTTCAGTACGGTGCTGTCCGACGCCATCGCCAACGCCGGGTCGCGCGGCCACATCTTCGTCGCCGCCGCCGGGAACTACGGCGCGGACAACGACACCCAGCCTGCGTACCCCTCTTCGTTCAGACTCGACAACGTCGTGTCTGTCGCCGCCACCGACCGCAACAACGCCCTGGCAGGCTTCTCGGATTACGGCAAGACTTCGGTCCAGCTCGGCGCGCCGGGGGTCGATATCCTCAGCACGCTGCCGGGCAGCAATTACGGCTATCTCAGCGGCACCTCGATGGC
>JANXSH010000615.1 GCA_025356615.1 Planctomycetia bacterium
GTCACGTCGCGAACGTCAGCAGCATGAGCGTACTCATGCCGTTGTTGATCGCGTGCGCGATCATCGCGGGGACCACGGAGCCGCGCCACTCGCGTGACAGCGCGAACGCCGTCGCCAGGGACATCAGGACGGGCACCCCGAGCCAGCCCTGCGGGTGGATGGCGGCGAACACGAACCCGCTGACGAGGACCGAGAACATCACACTCGCCCACTTCGCCAGGCCGGGGCCGATCTCGCGCAGGTGTTGGTACAGCGCCCCCCGGAACATGATCTCCTCGACGAGCGGTGCCAGCACGCACGCCACGAAGATCATTTGTACCCAGGCCCATACATCCCCCGAGAGGGCGATGCCGATGATCGGGTGACTCGGCCCCGCGCCTTCGGGATCACCAAGCCCCAGGCGCTTGCGGGCGAGCATCATCCCGAACATGACGAGCAGGCCCAGGCCGAGGAGGGGGATCGCGCTGAAGTACGTCCCGATCCCCAGGGGGACATCGACGATCCCGCCGGTGTACAACCCGAGATCGCGCCGCACGTCAGCCCAGCGAACGCCACGAATCACCGGCCACGCCAGCGCCGTGAGGCTCAGGAGCATGACGACGCCACTGAGCCACAACCCACGCCACGGGAGGAAGCGGGACAGGAAACTCGCTCCGATGAACAGCACCATGTAGAGGGCGAACGTCTCCGCGTAGATGCCGCCGTTGCCGCCCCCCGGCACCACCCCGCTGCGTAGCTTGCCCATGTGGGCGAGTACGCCGAGCAGTACGAGGAAGAAGCCGCCCAGGAGCAGCGCCCCGAATCCCACGATGAGGACCGCGATCAGCCCGAAGAACGTCCGGCGGGCCGGATTCATCGCCCGCGCCCGCGCCTCGTCATCCTGGCCCCCCACGGCGAGTTCGCCGAACCATCCGAGATTCGTTTCGAGGGTGAATCGCTCCGCAGGGGAAATCTTCTGGCCCGCGTACAGGCGCGAGAGGAGCGTCACCTCCTCCGAGGCGTCCAACCCGGCGAGGACGCGCTGCGCCTCCTCCGGGCCGGACAGCTCCCCCGCTAGGACGGCGAATCGCAGTCGCTTGGCGTCGGAGCCTTTGTCGAGCGTCTCCTTCGCCTGCTTGTAGAGGTCCGCGCGGGGGATGGAAAGGCCGGAGTTCGCCGCCCCGACCAGATACCGCCCCTGCATCTGCATCGGCACAAGCCATTCGGCCGTCGACTCGACCGCCGGCCTACTGTTGCGCCACAGGATCACCCCAACGACGGCGAGGATGACGAGCCAGGCGATGAGCGGCCAACCTCGGCGAGGTTGAGTCGGGGTAATCGCCATCGTCTCGCTCATTCGTATGGTCCTCGGCGAGCAGAGCGTGTCAACGCCCTGGCATTTTCTTCAACTGAACACTGAACACTGAACACTGAACACTCAATGAGCCAGATCCCCCGAGCCTTCGGGCGGCTCGCGGTGCCCGTAGAAACTATACAGCAACGGCACGAGGTTGTTGAGGAACGCGACCGCGATCATGCCGCCCACGACGACGATGGCCAGGGGGCGTTGCGACTGCGAGCCGATGGCCGTCGAGAGGGCGGCGGGGAGGAGGCCGAGGATGGCCGTCAACTTGGTCATCGTCAGGGGGCGGACCCGCTTGGTGACGCCCTCGACGAGGGCATCGGACAGGGGCACGCCGTGCGCTCGTAAGGCGTTGAAGGAACTGACCATGATGAGACCGTTCATGATGGTGACGCCGAGGATCGAGATGAAACCGACCGCCGCCGAGATGTTGAAATTCAGTCCCATGATGAGGAGCGCCCAGATACCGCCCGTCGCCACGCCGAGCGACCCAGAAAGGACGACCAACGTGTCGAGGACGGATCCGAACGCCATATAGATCAGGCAGACGATCAGGCCGAAGGCGACGAAGACCACGATGACCATGCGCTTTTCCGCCTCTTGCATCTGGAGGAACTCGCCGGCCCACTCGACCCGGTAGGGGGGCGTGAACAGCGAGGCGGTCTTTTCCTGAGCCTCGGCGACGGTGCTGGCGAGGTCGCGGTCGCGGACACTGAACTTGACGGCGATCAGCCGTTTGCCTTCCTCACGGTAGATCGTTGAGGCTCCGGTCCGCAGGAACGGCCCGGTCGGGTCCGGTCGCCCTTCGGCATCGACCGGGGTTATCAGTTGGCGGAGTCGTAAGCGTGGCACGCTGGTGCTGTTGTTGATCGACCCGGAGTAGATGTTGCCGAGGAGCGAAGGCATCGTCGTGCTGGTGCCGATCGAGGAGACGCCGGTCATGGTTCCGGTGACGGGCGTCGCCCCGATGCTCGGGACGTAGCCGGGCGTCACCTGGTTGTTGGGGACATCGACGGGGATGTCGAGGATGGCTTGCTCGCTGCCCCGGAGGGCTTCCGGCCAACGGAGCGTGATGTCGAAGGTCCGTTCGCCTTCGATCATCTGGGAGAATGCCTGGCCGCCGACGGCGATCTTGATGGCGTTTTCGACATCGGCGACCGTCACGTTCCAGAATTTGCACTTCTGCCGATCGATCGGGAACTCGAGGGTCGGCTGGCCCTTGATGCGGAACACCCCCGGATCCTCGATGCCGCGAACCGTGGACAGGATGGCCTTGACCTTCTCGGCGATGCGCTCGAGTTCATCGAGATCGGGGCCGATGATCTTGACCGAGTTGTCGCCCTTGATGCCGGAGAGCGCCTCCATGACGTTATCACGGATGTACTGCGAGAAGTTCCAATCGACGCCGACGATGTTTCGATTCAACTCGGCCTTCATGGCCCTCTCGAGTTCGGGCTTGGTCCTCCCCCGCACGGGGTAGAACAGCCGCCTCCACCAGTTCGTCTCTTCGATATCTTTGGGCCAATCCGCCTCCGGCCGCAGCGGGACGGAAAATTCGGCGTTGTAGAATCCGCACGGATCCGTGCCGTCATCCGGTCGGCCGACCTGGGAGGCGACCAGCGATACTTCCGGGTAGGACCGCATGATCTTGCGGGCGGTGCGGACGTGGCCGGCGACCTCGTCGAGGGACGCATTGACGGGGAACGTGCCGCGGATGTACAGGTTGCCTTCCTCCAGTTCGGGCATGAACTCGCGCCCGAGGTGCGGAAGGGCGGCGACCGTGACCAAGGCGAACACCCCAAGGAAGCCCAACGACAGCCAGCGGTGCGCCAGCATCAGGCGAAGCTGCCAGAGGTAGGCGGCCTGGATGCCACGGACGAGGAAATTGTCCTTGCCCGGCTTCATGTTCTTGAGGAAGAGCAGGCACAGGACCGGCGAGAGGGTCAGCGCCAAGATGAGCGCCCCGCCGAGGGCGAA
The DNA here is from genome assembly GCA_025356615.1 of Planctomycetia bacterium. Lineage (GTDB taxonomy): Bacteria > Planctomycetota > Planctomycetia > Gemmatales > Gemmataceae > JANXSH01. The sequence goes on from JANXSH010000615.1 coordinate 3,320, forward strand.
AGCGTAGGTGTCGGCCATCGGGCCGAAGATCTGGCCCTCGACCCCTCGCATCGTCAAGAGGGGCAGCAGGGCCGCGACCATGATGATCGTCGAGAAGACGAGTGGCTTTTCGACCTCGCCGCAGGCCCGCCGGATCCGCTCCAGCAGCGGCTTATCCTTGTCGTCGCCGTGGCCGAGGTGGCGGTAGATGTTCTCGACGATGATGACCGACGAATCGACGATGATGCCGAAATCGACCGCCCCGATGGAGAGCAGGTTGGCCGACTTGCCGCGCAGGAACAACACGGCGAAGGCGAAGAGCAAAGCGAGCGGGATGTTGATCGCCACGATGAGCGAGCAGCGGACGTTCCCCAGGAACATGAGCAGGATGACCGTAACGAGGCCCATGCCGACGAAGAGGTTTTCGTGGACGGTCTCCGTCGTGCGGTGCAACATGCCGGCCAGGTCGAAGTGAGTCTGGAGTTTGACGCCGGGGGGCAACCGGCCCGGAGTGTTGTTGAGTTCGGCCACCTTTTTGTGGACCGAATCGAGGGCCTTCAGCGTCGCCTCGTTCTTACGCATCAGAACGATGCCCTGGATCGTGTCCTCGATGTCGTCCCAGACCGGATTCCCGTCGTCGTCGGTGAGGTTCTTCCCGTCGGACCCGACCTTGGGCCGGCTCACGCTCACCTTGCCCAGTCGGGGAAGACTTCCGACCGTCACGCCGTGATTCTGCTCCCCGCCGGCGACGAGATCGCGGACGCGAACGGGTACGTTGTTGACGGTCGTCACGACGATTTCTCGAAGGTCATCGATCCGCTGGCGCTCGGCGTCCCGGAGTCGGCGAGAGGCGACGAACGCATCCGGGAAGGCGAAGACCTGTTGCATGGGGTCCAACCCGTAGCCGAGCAAGCCGATGCCCCGAACGTTGATGGCGTTGCCCCCCTGATTCAAGAACCCTGCCCCGGTGTTCGCGTTGTTGTTGGTCACGGCGTTCTGGAGTTGCTGGAGCGTGATGCCGTAACGCTTGAGTTGTTCGGGGTCGGGGCGGATCTCGTAGCGCTTGATCTGGCCGCCGAAGCTGGAGACCCCGATGATGCGCGGGATCCGTCTGAACTCGCGATCAAGAACCCAGTCCTGGGTCGATTTGAGGTCGTAGAGCGTGTAGGCACTCTTTCCGGCACTATCCTGGGGGGCAGTCAAGGTATAGCGGATCAATTCGCCGGTCGGCGTCATCGGCGAGAGTTGAGGCGTGATGCCCGCAGGGAGGGTACTCGTGAACTGGAGGCGGTTGATGACCTCCTGGCGCGAGGCGAGGTAATCGGTGCCGTACTCGAACTGGTTGCGGAGGTGCGACAGGCCGGCGAGCGACTTGCTCCGGGTGAACTGCAATCCGGGCATGCCCGCCAACAACACCTCGAGGGGGATCGTGACGAGGCGCTCCATCTCCTCGGCGCTCGCACCGGGGTTCTGGGCTAGCACTTCGATGATGGGCGGCGCGGGGTCGGGATACGCCTCGACGTTGACCTCGAGGAAGGCGTAACTGCCGCCGCCGACCAACGCGAAGGCGGCCAGGACGACCAGCATCGGGTTGCCCAATGCCCACGCGACGAGGTTGCGAACCATGGAAATCGACCCTCACTTCTTTGCCTTGGCCTGTGCCTTGGCCCGCGCCTGGGCTTCCTCGAGCGCCGGCTTGAGTTGGACCGCGCCTCCGGTGATGATGAGCTCACCGGGCTTCAGTTCCGTCAGGCCGGAGGCCCGGTCGGAGTCGCTCAGCTTACTGCTCACATAGGCGAAATCGAGGAACCGCTGGAGGACGCGCACGCGCCGCAGCGCGTAGCGATGATGGTCCGGATCGAGTTGCACGAGGACGTGACTGGTCTCCCCGTCCTCGTCGAGGGCACCCACGGGGATCGACACCACGTCCGGCGGGGGCGGGATATCGACCTCGGCGGTGACGAATTGGCCGACCGACAGCCGACGATCCCTGTTGTCCGCGAACCCCACGGCGATGCTCGTGTGCTGGTTGGGATCGACGATCGGGCTGAGGCGTTTGATTCCGGGGGAGGCGATCGGCCGCTTCGGGGTATCCAGGGTCGAGTACAGGCGCCACGGGATGAGGCCCGGCTCGTAGCGCTTCTGGAGTTTTTGCAGTTCAGGCAGGTCGTCCTCGTAGACGTGTACGTAGACCGCCAACGAGGTCAGGTCGGCGATCTTGAAGAGATCCTGGGTCGAATCGATGATGTTGCCGGGGACCACGTTCTTCTCGACGACCACCCCTTTGATCGGGGAGTGTATCTCGACCCTGGCCCAGTTCTTCTGGCGGATCCTCTCGGCGTCCGGGTCGCGTTTCCCCTTGCGTTCGATGATGCGTGCAGCTTCGGCCCGGATCTCCGCCATTTCCTTGTCGGAGACGCTCCAGGATAGCAACGCTCGCTCGGCCTTCTCGACCGCTATCCGACTGTTCTGCTGCATGCGCTCGGCCGCGCGGAGGGTGACGGGGGCGATGTTTGGGTTGGCCTCGATGTACTTGAGATTCTCCGTGTCGAGGCTGTTTTGCGACAGGGCGTCCACCAGGTCGCTCTTCCTATCGCCTAGCGTGCTGCACCAGACCACCGCGAGCGGGTGATCCACATCGACCCGGTTGCCATTTGCCAGGAGCGTACCGCGAAGGGACGCCGGCTTGGTTTCGTCGATCGGCTTGCCATCGACCGCGCCCAGGGCGACGATCTTGCCGGGGAACAGCGACTGAATCCTCACGAGACGGTCCGGGTCGAAGGCCAGGGTTCCAGAAAAGGTCTGGGTTCGGGGTCTGGCGGACTTCTCGATCCGATGTGCCTTCGGGATTTTCATCGTGGCGACGACATCGTCCGGCAACTCGAAGGCATCGGTTCGCCCCGAAAGGAGTGTGACCGACTCGGAGGAGGGCCGCTCCGAGGTGTCGTCTTTCTTGAGGAACCGCTCGATGAGATTCGGCATGCCGGGGACGCCCAGCATCGGCCCGATCAGGACGGCGGCGGCCACGGCGAGGACCACCGCCCCGACGAGAGACACGAGCCTCCGCCGGACTCGCCCGGTCGGGGGGGGAGACGGGAGCGTGGGAGGGGTAGGCTCCGCGAGCGCGGCGTTGAGCGCGGCCTGGAGTTGTTCGAGCTGCGGTGGCCGATCGAGCAGCCGGACGGCCGGCTCGAGCTGCCCAGCGATCTGGCTGGGATCCGTCATCAGCACGAGCAGCGGCTTGCCGGCGCGGGTGTGCAGGTCGCGGACGAATGCCAGGGTTTCGGCGTCCATCTCGGGCAGATCGAGGATCGCGAGCCGGGCTTCTTGCTCGAGCAAGGATAGGACTTCGCCGCGGTCGGCGATGCGGCGGACTGCGTATTGCTCGATCGGCAAGAGATGGCGGACGACCATCTCGATCAGTGGATCGGTACTGAGGACGAGGACCGTCGAGGGGCTGCTCATGAGTGGTATCTCGTGACTGGGCGCGAAACCGGGGCTTCCTGCCTCTTGACATGATACGCAATCTCGACATGCGTTGTTCACGATAGCTGGGTGCAGAACGCCTTCAACTTCGCCTCGGGGTAGAGACAGAACGAGTAATCGCGACGGCGCAGCATCTCGCGAACCGAGAGCGATTCGCGCGCGTGCCGCAGGTCTCGTTCGGCCTCCTGTCGCTGGCGCGCGACGTGAGGGCGAAGCCTCGCGTTCAATTCTTGCAGTCGCCGAAATCGCTCGCGGCGACCGGCGGAAGTGGGCGGGGATTCGGCCATCAGCGATCGCTTCTGGTCGAGGAGGTCGGCAGGGATGCCGGGAGCGATATACCGCTGCGGGTTCCAGTCGAGATCGCGCACCCGCCGTGCTCGGCGCGAGACCTCCTCGCCGGACGACTCCGGCGCGGGCAGGGGCAGCAGACACGTCCCCGTCAGGACGATGAACTCCGGCGGCTCGACGCCCCAGACGCGCCGGATGATGTCGTCGGTCAACTCGTCGTACTTCCCGCCTCCGATGCCGTGGAGGAACACGTCGCCCAGGAAGAGCCGCGCGAAGAGAGTCGTCGTCAAGGCTCGGCTGCGGATCTTGATCGGAGCGGCGAGCAGGGCTTCGTGGATATCCTCGCGTCCCGATGAACCCACCGCGAACACCTCCGTCCCGCAACGCAGTTCGATGCGGTCGGCCCGACGGCGCGCAAAGAGCCGGCCGCGCCGGACGGGGCGCTGCTGACTCCGCCACGCCCACAGGGGTAGTTCGCACCAGTCCCCCTCGACGACGAGGTCCGGCACGGGGTGATTCTTGCTGCGCAACCCGTGCCGACGGCGGTAGGCGCGGACGGCTTCGTTGTAGTCGTGCAACAGACGCGGCGGGTCGCGCAGGAGCAGGCCGACGAAGCGATGGAACGCCCGCGAGTCGCAGACCTGGCTCATCGGGACTTCGACGTTGTGGCACCCCCATTCGCCTTCGAGTTCGCGCCGGGCGGCGGCGAAGGCGTGGCCCAGCCCGCCATCCCCCGCGTGGAGACAGACGCGCGGCCAGAACGACGCGATGAGCGGCTCGTACCCCCACGGCCGCATTCGCTCGGCGACATCGGCCCCGAACGCCTCGAACGCATTCCCGTCCTCGATCCGGCACTCTTCCCAGGGCGTCTCCGGGTCGGCGTGGGCGAACGAAAGTTCCACCCGACGCGGGACGGGGTCGCCGAGTATCGGCACGGCGAGGGAGAGCGACTTGACCGCGTCGTTGTCCACAACGAGGTTGATCGCCGTTCCGTGAACCTGGCGAGCCAGCCCGGCGAGGGCGAAATTCTTCAGCCAAACGCCGGGGTGGAACAATTCCGGCTGGTGGCCCGCGAGGAGGAGCGGCGCGTCATGCCTGGTGGGGCCAAAGATCGCGCGGGCCTCCGAGGCGATCGCACGCCATTCTTCGGGTAAGTGAACCAGCTTGGAGCGATTCCGCGCGACAACGTCCCCCGCCCGATCGAGCGGGGGGACCGCCAGGATGGCACCGTCTTCGCGCGGCGCTCTCAGGGGCGGAATCGCGGTCACGAACACGCCCCATGGGCCGGGCGGGGGTCGCAGCAGGCCGCGAGGATGCCGGGCACGGAGCCGCACGGCGAGCAGGCGGTCTCGGTGGCGGAG
>JANXSH010000644.1 GCA_025356615.1 Planctomycetia bacterium
TGCTCCCCACCCCGCCTCGCGGCGACGCAGTTACCTCCGGCTACGAGGGACCAGACCTCCCTCGACGAGGACTTTCACCTCGCCAATGCAACAACATTACAAGCGCACTGTGCAACCCCTTCGGCGTAAAATACCTGGACCACATCGACCTTCGTTCAACGGTTTTGCTCTTAGCCCCGTTCACGGCGGCTCTTGGTTTTTAAACCCTTCCTTTAGGGTGGGGCGGAGAGGTCGCGCCGTGTCACCCTCCCTCGAACCCTGCCCGATTGCTCCTGTCGGCGAGGCCGCCCCAGGCGTATACTCAACTACACAGTTTCTCTCGCCAACGCCGCGATCTGGACGGACTGGAGCCGCCATGTACTCTCGATTCCCCCGTTGTCTGATCCTCTTCGCATTCACCCTTCTCGGAGGGCTTTGCCTGCTGCCTGCGTCGGCACAGAATGCGAAGTCGCGGACGCTGCGATTCTGTTTCTGGAACGTCGAGAATCTCTTCGATGACAAGATCAATCCGAAGCTCGAGAAAGTCGATCGCGAGTTCGACCAGTTCTTCGCGAAGGAGAAGGAGGCGCTCCCGAACAAGCTCGCCCGCATGGTGTCGGTCTTGCTCAGTAAGGAGATGAACGACGGGATCGGCCCGGACATCCTCGCGATGGCCGAGGTCGAGTCTCTCCGGGCGGTCGAACTCGTCCGCGACGCCCTCAACGCCAAGCTGAAGGACGAGGCACGGCACTACCAGCACATCGCCTACCTGGATCCGAAGGGCGGGCGAAGCATCGCGACCGCAGTCCTCTCTCGCGTGCCGTTCGCCAAGGACAAGCCCCCACGCTTGTTGGGCCGGTCTCAACGCATGCTCGAGGTGACGCTCGTCGAGGGGAAGCACGAACTGGTCGTCATGGCGTCGCACTGGACCTCGCGCGTCTCCGACCAGCGCGGGAACGGGCGTATCAGTTATGCGCAGCAGATCTATCGCAACTTCTCGGAGAAGTACAAGAAGACGCCCGGCATCAAGTACATCGTGTGCGGCGACTTCAACGACGCGCCGACCGACGAGAGCGTCGAGCGCCACCTCAACGCGACGGGCGACGTGAAGAAGGTTCTGGGCCTCGGCAAGGGGGATCGTCCGCTGTTCTACTCGCCGTTCGCCGAGATGGTCAAGGACAAGAAGGGCACGCACTTCCACCAGGGCACGCCGTACATCTTCGACAACATCTGCCTCTCGCCGGGGCTTCTGGAGTCCGATGGCTGGTCTTACGTCAACAAGTCGGCGGCCATCGTCGAACTGCTCAAGTACAATGGACGCCCCGATCGGTTCGGCGGTCCCTCGGACCGTCGGCCCTGGCGGAATCGTGGTGCCAGCGACCACTTCCCCGTCACGATACAACTCCGCGTGCCCGCATCCAAGTGATTTCCACCCCGTGTCATGGAGCAACGCCGATGTCCCGCTCGCTACGCTATCTCGTAGGTCTGACGGCCATGCTCGGGCTTCTCCTCCTGGCAGGCTGTCCCGGCCCGACCCCCGCGCCGAACGACAACGACCCGCTCTCCAAGACCGGGACGACACCGATCATCCTGGGAGGCAAGGACAAGGACGACCCGAACGACACGACGCCCGGAGCGCCTCCCGGCGCGAGGACGTACTTGTTCTGCTTCTGGAACGTCGAGAACCTCTTCGACGACCAGGACGACAGCCGCAAAACGAAGGGCGACAAGGAATACGACGGCTGGTTCGCCAAGGACAAGGTCGCCCTGAAGCAGAAGCTCGACAACCTCGCGGAGGTAATCCTCGGCATGAACGAAGGCAAGGGGCCGGACATCCTGGCCCTGGCCGAGGTCGAATCGGCCCGCGCCGCCGAACTGGTCCAACAGACGCTCAACGCCCGCCTCACGGACCCGGCGTTGCGCTACACCACGGTCCTGTTCCTGAACTCCGCAGGGGGCCGGCACATTTCCCCAGCGATCATCACGCGCCTCCCCGTGAACAAGGACAAGACCCGGCTGCTCGGCCACCGCCTGCGCATCCTCCAGGGGCAGATCGAAGTCGCCGACAACCCCCTGACGATCATCGCGTCGCACTGGACTTCG
>JANXSH010000666.1 GCA_025356615.1 Planctomycetia bacterium
CGGTCGTCCTACATGAACTGACATCGGGCAAGGAGCAGCGCTTCGCGGCCAAAGACTTCCCCGATTCGCGGTCCGAGGTCTTCGCCTACGCATACGCCCCGGCGGCGAAAGTCCTGGCCTTCCCCGACAGCCTCGCCGCCCTCCACGTCTGGAACGTGTCTACGGGCAAGAAGGTTTGCACCCTCGAGACGAAAGGCCCGTATGCCCCTGGCCTGGCCCTGTCACCCGACGGCCGGTCGCTGGCCTCGCTGACCTCCAACGGCTCGGACGAGAGGGTCGTGCGGGTATGGGACGTAGCAACCGGCAAGCTGAGGCACACCGTGGCCGCCGAGCAGAAGTACCTCGTATCCGTGGCCTTCTCCCCCGACGGCAAGACGCTGGCCACCGGGGATTATAACGAAGTGCGATTCTGGGATCCGTCCACCGGGCGCGAGCGCGCCCGGACTCAGGGCGTCAACTCATTCGCTACGCGAGGCATTTACTCCTACGGTGCTAACGTTGCCTTCTCACCCGATGGAAAGACATTTGCCACCACGAAACAATACAGCAGCACGGTCCAACTCTGGGATGTCACTACCGGCAAGGTGAAGGCTTCACCGGAGGGGCACACCGACTCCCCCCGTCTCGTCGATTTCTCCCCGGACGGCAAGCGCGTGGCGAGCATGGGCGGGACGGACGGCACGGTCCTCGTCTGGAACCCCACGACCGGCGAACCGTTGACCGTAATCCGTCGTGGGGGACGGGTGCGAGGGGCCCGCTTCTCCGCCGACGGGAAGTCGCTGTTCTCGTGCTGGAGCGAAGACAAGGTACTCGTCTCCGATGCCTCCATCGGTCGCCAACTCCATACCTTCCAGATCGACGACCCCGCCCGAAAAGGCTTCCGAGAATCGGGGCTGGCGATGCACTTCTCCGCAGACCGCAAGACGCTGGTCGCTTTCAGCATCGGCTACAAGGGAGACATGAGACCTGAAAACTCCCAGTTGATGACGGCCTGGGATGCAGAGACGCGCAAGCAGACGTTCCAGCGGCGTGTCGGCCTGAACGAGGATCGCTACACGGTTTCGCCGGACCTCCAACTCTTGGCGGTGACCCAGGCGGAAGGGGATGTCGCAGGCGGTCGATCGGTGCGGATCGAGGACTGCAAGACGGGTGAGGTTCGTCTGAACCTGCCTCATCTGGCGGGCCAGACATTCGCGAAGGCGTTTTCGCCCGATGGCCGCCTCCTGGCCACCTGGACCGTGGAGACCGTGCGGAAGGGCGCGACGAGCGGGCGAGCCGACACCCTGAAGGTGTGGGAGGTGGCGACGGCGGAGGAAGTCCTGTCCATCCCGTTCGTGTGTACCTCTCAGGTCGCGTTCTCGCCGGACGGTCGCGTCATGGCAATGACTGTTTCTTGGCGAGAAATCCTCCTCTGGGATCTGCGACGGGCCGAGGAGCTACAACGCATCAAAAGTTTCGACACCGACGTTACCAGCCTGGCCTTCTCCCCTGACGGCAAAAAGCTACTCTCCGGCCACTCAGATACTACTCTGTTGGTCTGGGAAGTGAAGAATCCGGCCAAAGTCAAGCCTCTCGTCGCCCAAGGCGTCGCCAAGGCGTGGGCGGACCTCCTGAGTGATCCTCGCAAGGCGTTCGCCGCGCGTGGGTCGTTGGCGGACTCGCCTGCCGAAGCCGTGGCGCTCCTGAAAAGACGGCTCGAGACGGTCGGGCCGATTCGTCCGGTCGATCCCAAGCAGCTACGGCGACTACTCGACGACCTGGACAGTGACACCTTCGCGACTCGAGAGAAAGCCCGAAAAGAACTGGAGGCCCTGGGCGACCGGGCGTCGGAGGCGCTGCGCGAGGCGATAGAGAAGAAGCCCTCGGCGGAAGCACGCAAGCGTATCCAGGCGCTACTTCGCCTGGTGAACGGCCCCATCCCGGACCGCGAGACGCTGCGGGCCGTGCGGGCGATCGCAGCATTGGAGGACATCGGTTCGCGGGAGGCCAAGGCGATTCTCGAAACGCTCGCCGGCGGTGCATCGGGCGCTCGACAGACGCAGGAGGCGAAGGCGGCACTGC
>JANXSH010000677.1 GCA_025356615.1 Planctomycetia bacterium
CCAAGGAGGGGGATCAACACGACAGCTCGATTCCGCATCGTATAGAACCTCTCAGATCTAGAGGGAGAGTCGGGGCGGCGAGATTCGAACTCGCGACCTCCTGGTCCCAAACCAGGCGCGTTAGGCCATGCTACGCTACACCCCGTGTCTGCTATCAAGATAGACGACTCGCCCCGATTGGACAACGCCAACCGGGGCGAGGTTCGTTCACTTCCTCAGCGACTCCAACAGTCGCTCGAAGTCGTCGTTCGACTCGAACGCCAGCACCAGTTGGCCGCGATCCTTCCCCTTGACGCGGATCTCGACCTTCAGCCCGAGCTTCTGCCGCAACTCGTCCTCGATGCCGGAGACGTGGGCCGTCTTCTCGGTCACGGTCTTGGTGACGGGAGTCGGGACGCCCTCCGCCTCGTCTTCGGCGAGTTGCTTGATGTACGCCATGAGGCCGTGGACCGACAGGCCGCGTGCGATGATCTCGCGGGCGATGGCCTGTTGTTTGATGGGGTCGGTGACGCCCTTGAGGATCTTCGCGTGGCCCAGCGACAGTTGCCCGATGCGGATCAGGTCTTGGAGATCCCCCGGCAGGTCGAGCAGGCTGAGCAGGTTCGTGATCGTCGGCCGGGCCAGGCCGAGCCGAGTCGCGAGTTGCTCGTGCGTCATACTGAAGCGGTCGAGGTAGTCGCGGAAGCCCTGGGCCTTCTCGATGGCGTTCAGGTCGCTCCGCTGGATGTTCTCGACCAGGGCGGCTTCGAGACACTGCTGGTCGTTGAAATCGACGATGGTGACGGGCACGGCTGACAGGCCCGCGAGGTCTGCCGCCCGCAGCCGACGCTCGCCGGCGATGAGCTGATACTTGTCGCCGACCTGCCGGACGACGAGCGGCTGAAGCACGCCGTGGTTGCGAATGCTCTCGCTGAGCGACGACAGTTCGTCCTCGTCGAAAGCCTTACGCGGCTGATTCGGGTTCTTCTCGATCGCCGCCAGGGCGACGGTGCTGTGAGCGGCGGCTAGCGCGACTCCCCCGTTGGCCGACTCCTCGGTCGTCAGCAGGGCGTCGAGGCCACGGCCAAGACGGGATTTGCGTTCGGTCGTCATGAGGCTCCCTCCTCGGACCCTCGCCGTCTTGGCGAGGTGGATCGAAGGGAGGATTCTACCAGGGAGGTTCTACGGGGAACAGCGGACCTTTCTGAAGGGGCGAGCCGTTCCGCGCGGAGCGCCCGTAGAGTGGGTCGAACTGAACCGTAGGGTGGGTCGAGCGAAGCGAGGCCCACCAGTTGCGGGTAGCCGTCACCCTGACAGTCGATGTCGGAGAAGTGCCGGTGGGCCTCGCTTCACTCGACCCACCCTACAGGTTTGGCACCGTTCCGAAGAGCGACCGGAACGTCTCGTGAACTTGACCTCCAGCCACGGTGTCCCTAGACTATTGCCAGACCCGGAGGGACACGCCCGCGCATGGCAAGCGATGAGGAGATCGGCAAGCGTTCGGCAGCGGGACAGGATTCCCGATGGTCCCGCGCGAGCGTTGGACGCTTCAGTCTCTACCTTCGTCGCCTCGAAGATGTCCTGGCCGAAGGCAACACGCGCGTCTCGAGCCACACGTTGGGAGATTCCCTCGGCCTGACCGACACGCAGATCCGCAAGGATCTCGCCTCGCTCGGTAGCCTGGGACAACCCGGCATCGGCTACGATGTCGCCGAGCTGATCGCCGCGATCCGCTCGACTCTGGGGATCGATCGGACCTGGAACGCGATCCTCGTCGGAGTCGGCAACCTCGCCCGCGCCTTGCTCCGCTACCAGGGATTCGTCGAACGAGGGTTCCGCATCGTCGGCCTGTTCGACGCCGACCCCGAAAAGATCGGGACGACCGTCGAAGGCTTGCGGATCCACTCCCCCGACAGGATGAAGGAGGTCATCGAAACGACAGGAGCCGAGCTAGGGATCTTGACAGTCCCGGCCCATTCCGTGCAGAATGTAGCGGACGGAATGATCCAGGCCGGCATCCGCGGCCTGCTCAACTTCGCCCCCGGCATCGTCCGGGTGCCGGAGGGAGTTCGAGTGGTGGGAGTCGATCTCACGGTCCAGTTAGAGCAGCTCGCCTTCCTGGTCCACCTCGGAGACGACACGCGAATCAGTACCCGGTAGTGTAACGGTAGCACAAGAGATTTTGGCTCTCTTTGTCCTGGTTCGAATCCAGGCCGGGTAGTTTGGTGCGGATCGATGCGGGCCGGTGCTGAGAAGCGCTGGCCCCTGTCGTTTCAAGGGGTTGCGACGCGAAGGGGGGCGAACCCCTCGAAGGGTCGGAAGTGCCCCCGAATGCCGTCCGATGCCGTCCCGCGCCCCCTGTCACTACACCCGGCACTACACCCGGCACTACACCCGTTTCGGGGTCGGTCCCGGTCATG
>JANXSH010000689.1 GCA_025356615.1 Planctomycetia bacterium
CAGACAGGGTCAACTCCGGTTCCCCCTTCCTTTTAGGGAAGGGGGTTAGGGGGTTAGGTCTTCGCCTCACTTCACCGGGCACACCAGTTCCCCCACGAAGAGGTGCTTGCGATCCCCCCTCCGGTAGAGATCCTCGAGCAATACCGCCATGCTGGGAGTCATCTTGCGGCGAGAGATGACGAGCTTGTTGCCGACCGTCACCGAGATGGGCTTTTCCATGTCGATCATGTACTGCCCGGCGGAGTTGCGTCCGAACCAGAGGGTGCATCCGCCGAAGCCCTGGCCCTTGATCGTTACCTCGTTCGTCGTCGGGTTGATGGTCGCGGTCGCGTAGGCGGGCTGGGTGTTGTTGTTCCAGCGCTCGGAGAGCGCCAGGTGGCGCGTCGCGATCTTGGACAGGCCGAGCCAGTAGAAGCGGTTGTCCTCGTCTCGCATGGTACAGAACTCGGTGCCGGTCGGCCCTCCCGCGCCGTCGGTGCCGAGCTGGTGCATCGGGAAGGCCCGCTTCTGGTGGCGCATCCAGTCGAACAGGTTGGGCAATTCGCCCTTGAAGAACTCGACGCCCCGGCCCTTGTACTCCATCCACAGCGCCGGGAAGCCCCGCAGCATCCAGCTCTCGAACTGCGAGCGGATGTCCTTGCTCGTGTCGCCCGCGCGCGTCCCGTTGACGACGTAGAAGGGGAGGTATTGGGCGTTGCGCCAGTATCGGCGGGCGAACTTGATCGGCCCGGCGGACATCGGCAGGACGCCGGCGAAGCAGTCGGGGTGGGCCAGGCCCACGTCGAAGGCCATCTTCCCGCCCTCGCCCATGCCGAAGAGGAAGACGCGGTCCGAGTCGATCTGATAGCGCCGCCGGAGGTCGCGGAGCGTGTCGAGTACCGCGTCGTGTTCCTCGACACTGAAGCCGTAGTCCCCCCCGAGTTCCTTGTGCCACTGCGGGCTGGCGAGGATGTACCCGTTGTCCGCCGCGTGCTTCTCGAACTTCTCGATCATCGCCCGCGCCGACTCGTCGGTGTTGCTCAGGACGATCAGGACGGGATACTGGCGGTTGTGCGTGTACTCGGGCGGGAGCTTGAGCATGTACGTCTTCGCGTTTTGCCCCCTGCCGGTCTTCTCCTGCGTGATCTGGGCCGCGACATTCTGGGCGGGCATCGCGGGGGGCAGGTGGTCGATGAGTTGGGCGACCTCGTCGATATCGACGCGCGGCGTGATGACCTTTTCGTAGTCGGCGAGGATCCGGCCCCGAGCCGCCTTGTTAGGCTCCTGCTGATACTGGAGGACCATCTGGCGCGTCTTCCACAGGTTGACGGCGGCATCGGGACGCGCCTCGGCGGACGGGCTGCCGAGCAGCCAGCCGCTCACGGCGAGACTGAGGAGTTGCTCGGGCGTCATCTGGGCCGGCTTGCCGCGCGCCTTGCGGCGGGTGACCTCCTTGACTTGGCCGAGGAAGGCATCCAGGCGGGCGACGTTCGCCGGGTGCAACTCTTTGCGGATCTCGCCGACCGCCGAGGCGAGCGAACGCCCCGTCGGTGTTTTCACGGCCTTGACTTGCTCGTCGAGCGCCGTGCCGACCTGATCGACGAGGCCGACGGTGGCTTTCAGCCGACTTTCCAGCTCACGGACATCGAGAAGGACTCGGTCCGGGACGTTCTGCGTCGGGAAGTCCGCGAGGCGCTTCGCGACCTCCCGTTCACGGCCCGCCTGGTGCCACTTCTTGATCTCCTCCCAGGCGTCGCGCCCCTTCAGCCGATCGACCGTGGCGCGCGCGGTGGCGACGCGGTCCCTCTCTTCGGGGCGCTCCTTCAGCAGTGCGTCCAGCTCGCGCTCGGCCTGCGGGAACAGGCTCGCCTGCGCGTAGAAGTCGCACTTCCGCATGCGCCGACCGACCGCCGCCGACGGCTTGTCCGTCGGCTTGTCCTTGAAGTCCGGGTGGGTCGCGATGAGCTTCTCGATCACCTCCGGCTCGAACTCGCGCGTCAGGTACGCGGCGACCCAGTAGGTCTTGCTGACCGCGTCGAGGCGCATGTACTGGGGGTTGATCGAGGCGACGGCCTGCTTGAGGCTGGCTCGCGCACTGGTCGGGGTCTGGAAGAAGTAGTCGCGCTCCCACTTCACATAGTCCCACTTCCCCGTATCGACGACCCGAAGGATCGGCTGCATCTTCGCGGGCATCGCCAGATAGCGAACGTTCCGGCTGAGGATGCGCTCCTCCATCGGGGCGGGCATCATTTCGACGACGCGCACCTGGGTGGGGCTGAAGTAGATCCACCGCGCGCCGTCGTCGAGGGAGTAGAACCCCTTCGGGATGTAGATCATCTCCTTGCCGACGGGGTCGTACTCGGCCGTCACTTCGCGGCGGACCCTCCCCTGGAGGGCGTAGCCGTCCTTCAGGAAGATGATGTCGCCGCGTGCATCGCTCAAGGGGAACGAAAGCAGGAACATAACCAGGAGGCACGAGGCGATTGCCAGGGCGCGCATGGGATCGACTCCCGGATGGATGCGGATCGAGGGGGACATGAGATTTGCTCCTGGAGGATCTGAGAAGATTGCACCAACTCTTCCCACAAGAGATAGAGTATTGTGACGGATTCGGAGCCGACCTGTCAATGGACCTGTTGCAAGGTGGGCCGGAATCCGTCAAGATACCCTCTTACGACCGCGTAGGGTGGGTCGAGCGGAGCGAGGCCCACCAGTCAGAGGAGACATCGCCCCAACAATCCACGCCGAGGGCTGCTGGTGGGCCGCGCTCCGCTCGACCCACCCTACGCCCGTGGCGGAATTCGCTGGCGCACCCCTACGAGGAGAGCCGTTCCCCGTGCCGATCCGATTTCGCTGCACCAATTGCGACCAGTTCATGGGCATCGCCCGCCGCAAGGCAGGCTCGATGGTTCGCTGCCCCGCGTGTCGGCGCGAGGTCGCCGTCCCGATCGACGCCGACGACGATCCGCCTTCGCCCGACCCCAATCCCCCCCCGGCCCTCGCGCCGATCGCCCCCCGACCGGACCTTTTCGATCGCGACGACTTCGACGCACTGCTCCGGGGGTCCGTCGCGATGGAAGGTGCCCGAAAGGCTTCGCCGATCGAGAAGCGTCCCCCTGGCACGGTCCCCCACCCGCCCGCCGGGCTGATCGAAACAACGGGGAATCGCAGCCTCGATCCCGTCGGCGTCGAACTCGCCCCCGCCCGGAGTGGAATCGTCCTGTCGCCCGCTTGGGCGACCATACTCACGGTCGTCGTCACCCTGCTGTTGGCGCTGGCGTTCGCGCTGGGGTTACTCGTCGGGCGGATGTGACTTCTACCGCGACGATCACCGGGTCCGCCTCGTAACGGACACGATAGTCCCCGCTTGCCCCAACTCCTTTTAGAACACAACCCCGCTTCTCGCCCCACCGTCCAGCCGATGCACAAAATCTGGGATTCTCCCCTTGCACTCCTCCTGCCATTTTGTATCATCATATAGATACAAAGTTTCGATCGGAGGCTACATGCAAATCCATCTCGATACGGCCAGTGGCGTGCCGATGTACGCGCAACTCGTCCAGCAGGTGCGTTACCTGATCGCGGTCGGTCGGCTCCGGGCGGGGGAAGAGATGCCCCCCATCCGCGTGTTGGCCGAGCGCCTGGTCATCAACCCCAACACGGTGGCGCGGGCGTACCGTGACTTGGAACAGGGCGGACTCGTCGTGAAGCGAAGCACGACGGGGACGTTCGTCGCCGAAGACGCCGCGTCGCGCGCCGCCTCGGACGCGGTGAAGGCGCTCACGCCCCCAACAGACACTCTGGTCGCGGTCGCCCGTCGGCACCGCGTCGAACAAGAAGAACTGCTCGAAATCGTCCGGCGACGGTATCGGGCGACCTCGGAAGACAACGGAGACACCAAATGACCCCTTCGACGAATGCGGATCAGCCGATCATCGCCATCGACGACTTGACGAGAACCTTCCGGGGTCGGGCCGCGCTCGACCGCGTGAATCTGCGTGTGACGCGCGGGACGGTCCTCGGACTCGTGGGCGTCAACGGCGCGGGCAAGACGACGCTGTTGCGCCACATCCTCGGCCAGCTCACCGCCCAGTCGGGCACGGTGCGCGTCTTCGGCCTCGACCCCGTGGCCGACCTCGTCGCGGTGCTGTCGCGCGTCGGATACCTGGCGGACTCCCAGGAGTTGCCCGGTTGGATGCGTGTCGGGGAGTTCCTCGCCTACACCGGGGCGTTCTACCCCCGATGGGACACGACGCTCTCGGCCCGGCTGTGTGAGCAGTTCGGACTCGACACGCGGGCACGCATCGACACTCTCTCCTGGGGCCAACGGGTGCGAACGGGTCTGGCGGCGGCGCTCGGCCATCGACCCGATTTGCTCGTGCTGGACGAGCCGTCGGCGGGTCTCGACCCGCTGGCGCGGCGCGACATCCTCCAGGCGGTCATCCGCACGGCGGCCGACGCCGGGACGACGGTGCTGTTCTCGTCCCACCTGCTCGACGAGGTCGAGCGGATCGCGGACCAGGTGGCGCTGCTCGACGCGGGCCGACTGGTCTTCTGCGGCGACCTCGACACGATTCGCGGGCGACACCGCCGCCTGACGCTGCGCTTCGAGGAACCGCGCCGGACGCCGCCGGCCCTCGCGGGAGTGCTGCGCTGGGAGGGCGAAGGCCGGGAGTGGACGGCCGTCTGCTGGGGCGACCTCGACGAACTGGAAAAAGCCGCTGCGGGTAGCGGCGGGCGGATCGTCGATCAAGGCACGCCCTTGCTCGCGGAACTGATGGAAGCGCACGCGGGATCACACAAGGCACTCGAGGAGGTACGGCCATGATGCGTCCTATTCGCGCATTGACGTGGGAGATCCTGGCCCGGCATCGCTGGCTCGTCGGGGGTAGCGCGGCCTGGCTCCTGGTCGCGTGCCTGGTCGTCGCGTCACTGCCCGAGTCGGCACGGACCCCGGAGTTGGGAATGCTGCTCGTCGCGCCGACGATCCTCGGCGTGATCGCGTTCCTCATGTCCGTCACGCACGGCCAGGAGACGCGCCTCGACACTCGCGCGGGGGCGTTCCCGCGCCGACTGCTCCTCCTGCCCGTCCCGGCGGGCCTCCTCGCGGGGGTGCCGCTGGCGCTCGTCGTCCTCTGCTCCTCCCTCGCCTGGACGATCACGGCGGCGGGGGTGTTGCGACCGTGCAACGCCCAGGTGTTACTATTCTCGCCCGGTTTGATCGCTGGCGTCTTGTTCGCATGGCTCCTCGCGCTGTGCTGGTCGCCGATGCCCCACTGCTGGGCGAGACTCGCCCTCATCGCCGTGCTGTTGACCGCGTTCGTGAGCGGCGGCATCGCGGTCGAGGAGTTCGCGTGGCCTGAATACCGCGTCCTGATTTGCCTCGGCGTCCTCCTGGTGTTCGCGGCATACCTCGGCATCTGGGGCGTGTCGCGCAGCCGATCCGAGGTCGGCGAGGACGCGGAGGCTCCGGGCATCTCGACCCCGCTTCATCGGGGCGTTTCGTTCGAGCCGTTCCGCTCTCGACTGCGTGCCCAACTGTGGCTGGAGTGGCGGGCCCACGGGCGGGGGCTGGTAATTCTGACGTTGATGCTGGGTTTCCTCTTCGTGCCTGTCGCCATCATGAGCGAGTACGTTCGCCAGTCGAAGCCGTGGCTGTTCGAGTACATCGCCAACGAATTTTACTTCGGGATGGAGCCAGCCTGGCTCCCTCTCTCTTGGTTGGTGTTCATTCCTCTGATCATCGCGGGGGCGAGTGGCGGCGAAGCGGGCCGATTCGCCCGGACGCAGAAGACGATCGGCGTGCCCACGTTCGTCGGGCTGATGCCGATCCCCTCGGGCGATTTGCTGCGCGGCAAGTTCATCGCCTGCGCCCTGCACCTCGCCCTGATGTGGGGAGTCCTGCTCGCGGTCGCCTTGGGTTGGGCCGTCTTCGTTGGGCAGGTCGGCGGCATGGCGGAGCGCCTGAGTGAAACATGCGGATCGCCCGCTCTGGCCTGCCTGACGCTGCTCGCGGCCCTCTTCGGCCTCTTCGCGATCACCTACGCGATCCACGTCGGGTCGATGTGGGGGGGACTGTTCGGCTCGCCGATATTCGCTTCGCTGCCCGCCATCTTGGGGTCCCTCACGATACCGATCATCATCTGGAGCAACAGCCACTGGCGACCAGAGTACGAACCGGCATTGTGGACGGGACTGTGGGTCGCCCTCGGCGCGAAGTTCTTGCTCGCGGCATACCTCGCGCGCCACGATCTGACGCGCCTGCGTGTCGGCTCGGGTCTACTCGGGGCAGGCGTCCTCGTGTGGGCTGTATTCACGGCGGCGTTCGCGTCGCTGGCCGGTTGGCTGATCGGCGACACGGCGGCGCTGGCCGTCGTGGTGCTGTCGCCCCTGGTGTCGTGGCTGGCGACTCCGGCGGTCCTCCACCGCAGTCGGCACGGGGCGTGGGCGTGAGTGATCCCGCCCCTCTCCGTGTGTTCCTACGAACTACGATTCCTGTGGGGAATCAGTCTCCTTCTTTCGCCCCAGGTAGATGTAATACGGCGCTTTCATTCCCAACAGGTAGGGCACGCGCCCGGCGCGTTCGTCGAGCCGCAACGTCTCGAAACGACTCTGGAGCCAGGGGAGGTGGTCCGACGACGGGTACACGTTGTCGAACCCGAACCACGTCGGCCAGAACGTCCGCGTAAAACCGCCATGCCGCCGCAACCCCGGCGCGGGCCACTTGCGCGAGACGTAGAAATCGACGACGCCGATCCGCCCGCCCGGTCGGAGCAAGTGATACGCCTGCTCCAGCGCGCGGAACCAGTCGGGGATCATCGTCAGCGAGTAGGAGAACGTGATCGCGTCCACGAGACCGCCCTCCGGCTCGAACGTGGTCACGTCCGCCAGCGCGGTGGTCACATTCGCCCAACCTCGATCCGCGATGCGCTTTCGTGCCGTCTCCAGCAGCGACGGACATAGATCGACGATGGTCACGGCTCCCAGGCCGGGCAGCCGGTCGGCGAGTACCTCGATGTTCGACCCGGTCCCACCGCCCATGTCGAGGAGCGTGCCGCCTGCGGGAATCTCCAGCGCGCGCATCATCTCCTCACGCCCATGTAGGAGGCGCTTGCGGAAGTCGTCGTAGCCCGTGGCCTGGTGGCGGTAGAACGCCTCGAGGCGCTCCTGATGGCTTCCGCCGCGCACTCGCGTGCAGGTCAAGCGGTAGAGGATGCGCAGATCGGACACAAGTCTCATGCAAGCCCCTTTGAGGGGGGGAACCGAAGTAGGTCCGGCGAGCCGAGCCGGACCAGCCCCGCATGGCTCGCGGGGCCTACCGAGTGTTACCCTTATCGCCGTCTTCTCGAACCATACCCTGGAGGACATGGAGAAGCCCATCCGATTCGTAGGATACGAACATTCCACAATCGAACGTACCTCATCTCGTCCTCGGCTCGAACGTTGAAAGCCTACACGAGGAGTCCGCCTCGAATCATCAGGGGAGGCTTATTCACTCGTCGAGTCCCTGCACTCGCATCTCACGCAGGGAGGGCACGACCACCTCGTACAGGAAGGTTGGAGACAACACCAGCCCGACCGGCCCGACGACCACCAGCGCCGTCCAGCACCACCCGACGA
>JANXSH010000697.1 GCA_025356615.1 Planctomycetia bacterium
CAGAGGATGGCGGCACGCCCTACCGAAGCCCTCCAGGCTCTTGACCTTCCCCCGCTTGAATAAAGGAACGGCCCTGGTAATAGCGGCAGGGTGGGTCGAGCAGTGTAGCCCTCTCTTCACTCGATCCACGATCCAGATGTATCGATGGCATTTCAGGGAGTTTGGGAAGTTCGAGTCGAAGAGTTCGGGTTTTGCGGAGAAAGATGGGGGGAGGAGGAATGTAGCGCGAAGGACGGGAGAATGGGGTCAAACGGGGATCGTGAAGATACCGATCAAACGGGTGGGATAGGCCGTGCAGGTCTTTCCCGTTCGGCTCGAATTCGGGGCAAGGATGCTCGGGCATTCGAGGCGGACGCGGGGAGGAACCCACCATAGACGCTACATCGCCGAAGGAGTGGACCCCTGAACGAAGAGGTAGGGACATGCCCTTGATACAACGAGGTAAGCTCCTGGCCGGGGTAGCGGCGCTCTGCGCACTAAGCGTCGCCGGACCCGGTTGCAGGACGAGCAATGTTTGCCAAACGTGCTGTTCGTCAGCGGACGAGGGTGGCTCCGGCCACGCGACAGATCAGACCGGCAGGTTCCGGGACGGGGCCGCCGTCGCTCGGATGGCCTTTCCGATCCGCTCGCGGGTGACGACCACGGAGCCTGACATCGCAGGTCAGCCGGGAACGTGCCAGGCGTCTGTGAATCCGACGGCGATCATGCTTCGCCCCGTGCCCATGCGGACACCGGCGGAGCCGAACGGCGGGACGGCCAGCACCTGGACGCCCGTGCAAAGAGTGAGCGGCGAGGTTCCCGCGCCGCTGGAATCCGAGCTCACCCCCGTGGCGTCCCTGGGTAGCCCGATGCCTTCGGCCGTAATGGTCAACACCCAAGTCCCGCCGGGCGGTCCGCTGCTCCCCCTCCCCACCGCGCCGGCGCTGGCCGCGACGGTGGGAGACGCCGGCGATACGAAGGACAAGAAGCCGGCCGACCTTCCCATGCCCAAAGAGAGGCCGAGTAAGAAGACGATGGCGGTGACGGGCTACCCCGATCTGCCACCCGTGATGATTACCCAGCCGATGAGCGCCCCGCGCGAGTTCCAGATGCGGGCGCTCTCGACGTACATCGTCGAGCCGCCGGACATCCTGCTCGTCGAGATCTACGTCCGTGCCCTGAAGCGAACGACGCCGATCCGGGCCGAGCAACTCGTCCGACCCGACGGCTCGATCGGCTTCGGTGCCTTCCCCCCGCTGTACGTCGCGGGCCTGACGCTGGAACAGATCAAGCTCGAACTGGCGAGAACGATCCTCCCGATGATCGACACGCTCCGGGGTCAGGATGACGAGAAGAAAGAGATCCCCATCACACTCGATGAGCTCCTCAAGGGCCTCAAAGTGGACGTGCTGCGCTACAACAGCAAGTTCTACTACGTCATCACGGACGGCGGCGGCTACGGCGAACAGGTGATCCCGGTACCGCTAACGGGCAACGAGCGCGTCCTCGACGCGGTCGCGAAGATCCAGGGCTTGCCTGCGGTTGCGTCCAAGAAGAAAATCTGGGTCGCCCGCGCCACCCCGCACGACCACGATCATCCGCAAATCCTCCCCGTGGACTGGAACGGAATCGTCAAGCGGGGATCGTCGGCGACGAACTTCCAGATGTTCCCCGGCGACCGCCTCTACATCGACTCGGATTGCCTCATCCAGACCGACAGTAGGCTAGGCAAATTGCTCGCCCCGGTCCAACGGCTCTTGGGTGTGACCCTCCTGGGTAGCAGCACCGTGAATTCGATCAAGAGCGGCAGCAACAGCAGTGGGAGCGGCAACAACGGCGTGGGCCGGTAAGAGTCTCCCCCGAGCAACCCGCTGAGCCTGCCCGGTCTACCGGGCAGGCTCGTCGTTCGATGCCTCGCTCCGCGATTTCTGTTGCGATCTCGTACTCCGCAGACGATATAATGATGTGAGATAGGCCCCCATCCTGGAGGACGAAGCCAATGAAATCGAATCCCTTGTTCCTCGTCACGACAGCGCTGCTCGTGCTGATGTCCATGACGAATCGCTCTCAGGCCCAGGGGTTCGGCGTGCGACCCCCGCCCCAGTACGGGCCGGGCTACAGTCCGAGCCTAAGCCCCTACCTGAACCTCCTCCGCGGGGGAGACATCTCGGCCAACTACTTCCTCGGCGTGCAGCCCGAGTTCGAGCGCCGGGATGACCGCTACAACTTCCAGAACCGCGCCCGAGAACTCGAAGGCCGAACGTCCGAACTGGAGAACCCCTCCAGATACGAGCCTCTCATCGCCGGAACGCCCGCCGGGTTCGGCGACACACGCAGATATTTCAACGAAGAGGGCACCTACTTCCAGAAGGTGACACCCGGCGGAATCGGGCAGGGCCGACCCCAGCCCGGCAGACGCAATCCTTGAACGTGAATACGAACGAAGGGGAGAAGGAATGACCTTCTCCCCTTCGTTCGTTCGGATCGCCTTCACTCACGTCGCGAATTCGATCTCGTCTTCCTCGATCGATTCTTTCGCCTCGTCGATCCCATCGGGCTTCATCCGACGGCGGCGATAGTACCGATACACGAACGCTCCCGCCCCGGCGAGACCCGCGATGAG
>JANXSH010000635.1 GCA_025356615.1 Planctomycetia bacterium
TTTAGGGGAGGGGGTTGGGGGGTGGGGTCTAACCAGCGACCTCCCGTGATCCTCGAAACTACTGCTACGCTCCCAACTCGCCAAATTCTTCACAACCTCTGAGTTTCGCCTCATCGCAACTGCTCCAGGATCGACGGATCCTGGATCTCATGGTCCTTTGCCAGCAGCAGCACCTTGCTGATGACCTCCGCCGTGCGGGGGTCGTCGTCGAAGAACGGCAGGAAGAGCCGGCCGCGCTGTTGCGCCTGGACGACGATGATGCACAGCGAGCCACCCGGCTGACGATGCACGATGCCGCTGCCCATGTGGAGCGAGTAGCGGCCCAGCTTGCCGGTGATGAGGACGTGCGTGCCCTTGACCTCGTAGTTGTCGATCTTCAGCACGGCACACGTCTCTCGGACGAGCGACTCGCGCATCTGGACGGTGCTGGCGCTCGCCTCGGGATCGACCCCGCCGACGTGAGCGACACTGACGACGAGGTCGCAGTCGCGCATCACCTCGCTGAAGACGCGCGGCTGCACCTCGGCGAGCGGGAGCGGACGATAGTCACCCCGGCGGCGGAACTGGATCGTGTCCAGCGTCAGGCCCGAGACCTCGGCGGCGGTCCAGCCGTGATGACTGAAGTCCACGGAGGCGACAATTCCCTCTTGATAGAACGTCTTCTCCATGCCGTCGCGGGTGTTCCAGCCCCGCCCGCCCCAGAGGGCGTTCGCCTGAGCGGGATTCACTTGCTGGCTCGCATAGCGGCTCGACTTCGCGCCGTCGGCCTGCTCCTGTTTCGTGACGACGTAGAGTTCGCGGAAGACCTGTTTGAACGGCTGGATGCGCTCGGCGCGGAAGCAGTCGGCCTGCCACTCGTTCCAGTCGCCCGCCGTGAACAGGTCGTGCGGGTGGGCGATGCGAAGGACTTCGTCGCGCCGGACCGGCTCACGCTTGCCCTTGTAGTCCACCAGCGCCCGGCCATCCGACGTGGAGTATCCGCGAATGCCGTCGCCGATGAGGACGAGCCGCTCGAGGAGCGGGCGGATGAGCGGGTGGATGAAGAGTTGCTCGAGTTCGCGCCCCGAGAACGTCTCGCCCTTCACCATCATCGATTCGAGGGACTGCTTGACGCGCGACCCCTGTCGGCGGATGTCGGCTCGGCGCTCGAGGTGTTGGGCCATCTTCGGGTTCTTGCGGACGAGCGGGGGCACCGCCTTGAGGACGCGCTCCCCGCGCTGCACGGTCATCTGGAGCTGCGCGTCACTATCGATCGAGAGTGTCACCGTGACACCATCGGCGGTGACGGCGACCGGGCCGGCGGCGAGGTCGTTGATCGCCTTGGCCTCCATCGCCCACTCCAGGCGGATCGGGTCGGAGTAGCCTGCGGTTCGGGCCAGGTTCTCGAGGCCGATCGTCGCCGTCCTTTCGGCGTCCTCGCGTGACATCGGCGAGAGGCTCCGGGCGTAGC
Organism: Planctomycetia bacterium; assembly: GCA_025356615.1. Classification (GTDB taxonomy): domain Bacteria; phylum Planctomycetota; class Planctomycetia; order Gemmatales; family Gemmataceae; genus JANXSH01. Next base: position 1,451 of record JANXSH010000635.1, read on the forward strand.
GGCGGTACTCGACCTGGATCTTGTAGCGCGCGAGCAACTCCGCCTCGCGCTTCGGCCCGATCGGCAGCGGAAGCAGGCCGAAGAGTCGCACGGACTCCTTGAACTTGCGTTCGCGCACCTCGTGGACGAGGTCGGCCTTCTTGACCCGGCCGAGCAACACGTCGGCGAGGCGGATCGCCTTCTTGTGCTCGTTGCCGTCACTGCCGTAGCGGGCCGCCTCGGCGAGCATGTCCCAGCGCTTCCGGCCCATCGGCTCGTAGGCGCGGTGGAACCAGCCCGCATCGACGGCCCCCGCCGCGCGGTCCTCGTGGCTCAGCGGGGTCCGCTCGCGGATGACCCGCACCCAGGGGTTGATCGCCTGCGCGGGGGCAACGGTCACGTCGTCACCCTCGAAGTCATCGTCGATGTCGTCGAAATCGTCGTCGTCTTCCATCTCGACGGTGGGGTCGAGGCCGGAGTGGCCGCCCGGCGTGTGGGCGAGGAACCACCAGACCGCCTCCTTCATGCCCGGCCAGGCGAGGGTGTGTTCGACGTGGTCGAGCCACTGCGGCGCGGCGAAGGCGAGTTGGAGCAGGCGCTCGCGGTCGAAGCCCGCCTTCTTCGTCCGCTCGGCGAACACCTCGGGAGTGTCTTCTGGTGTGGGGCGCGTCACCTTGGCGAGTTGGGTCAGGACGATCGCCTTGCTCTCACCGTAGCCTTGTCGGGCGAGCGGCTTCTTGGCGAGCGGTCGCAGCACGCGGAGCAGAGTCGGCAGGCCGTGCAATGCGTTGATGCAGCGGGCGGCCGTCGTTGCCGGGGTCGTCATCTCGCCGCGACTCAACTCGATCTCGAGGATGCGCTCGACGCAGCGCTCGACGACCGGGACGATCGGCGGGCAATTCACCGCCGCGAGTCGCCCGACCGTGGTCAACTCGCGCAGCGACGAGAAGTTGTCGTCATCCGGCCCGAGCACCTGGTCGTAGAGGTCGGCTTCCGTCGTCCGTCCGGCGCGGGCACCGGCGAGGACGAGGTTCAGGTCGGGGCGCATGCGAGCGACGCCGGGGACGGGCTGGTCGCGCCAGTGCATGAGATGCCACAGCCGGACCAGCTGCGCGGGGGTTTCTTCGCCCTCGCTCTCGCGCCGGTAGCCCTCGAAGGTGTTGACCCAGCGTTCGAGCGGCGAACTCGCGCGCCAGTCGCGGTCGCGCTTCTGCCAGTTCGTGAGATCGACGACGCGCTCGCGTGCCTCCTGCGGGACGTTGGCGTAGCCCGTCTCGACGACATCGAGGAGGAAGTCCATCGCGCCGGTCGGAGGGTGGATGCGCATGAGCCAGTCGATCACGTCGCGGACGATGGGGCCGTACTTCAGTTTGACCGGCTCCTGACCGCCGACCGACAGGTCGATCCATTCGGACCAGCTCTTGCCGAACGACTTGCGGAAGCGGGTGAGCGTGGCCTTGTCCGTGTCGAGCCAGACGCTCGCGCGGAGCAACTCCAGACCGTCGTTGTCGCGCATCTTCTTGGGGCGATTCGTGAACCAGTCCTGCCATAGATCGCGCAGCGGCAGGCGGGCGATGTCTCGCTCGATCGGCTGGCCGCGATTGGGGGAGGGGAACCCCCAGGTGACGTTGCCGAGGAGCTCCTCTGTGGGGCTGTCGTAGTTTTCGATCGTGAGCGGCGTCTCCTTGTTCTTCTTGACGAGCGCGTCGAGATCCATGAGCAGCGCGACGACGGAGGAGGAGCAGAGCGTCACCTTGCGAGCGATCGGCTCGATGGCTTTGGATCGGCCTGCCGGGTCGGTCAGGCCGAACGAGTTCACCAGGCTCGGCTTGACGCGCTGGACATCGGAGATGATGTCGAGCTGGAGTTGCTCCTCCACGGTCGGCTCGGCGTACTTCTGCTGATACGCCGCCGCGCGCTCGCGGCACTCGGCGGGGAGGCGCTTCTTCTCGACCATGACGCGGAGCAGTTCGAGGCCCGCGACGCGCTGCGGGGCCTTCTTCGAAGCCAGCAGGCGGTCGGCGCTGGCGAGCGCGAGCGGCGGCTTCTGCTTGACGAGTAGCGTCAGCCCGGCCCGGCGCGTGTCGCCGCCCTTCTTCGTCAGCAGCCCCTCGATGACCTGGGCCTCTTCGACGCCCACGCTGCACTTGCGCAGCGCCTTTAGCGCCTTCTCGCGCACCCAGCCGTCGCGATCGCCGACGAGCCTGAAGAGTGTGTCGCGCGTCGCCGGATCCCAGTTCTTCATCTTGGCGAGCATGTCGATCAGGTTGCCGCGTTGATGGCCTTGCAGGTCGTTGATGAAGGGCAACAGCGCCGTCGCGGGGCGCTTGCCCAGGCGGTTGACCAACTCGCCAGCCACCTCGTGCCGGTCGATGTCCGTGGTCGCCCAGGGCCAGACGAGTGCCTCGCCTTCCTTGCGCTTGACCGGCATCCGTCCGAGCAGCGTGACGAGCCGGTCCCAGAGGTCCGGGCCGACCTTCGGATCGGGCAGTTCCTCGATCGCCTTGGCGGCGATGCGTAGATCCTCGTCCTCGAGGCACTTCAGCAGCGGCACCCGCGCGGCGGGCAGATCGAGGTCATTCAGGAAGTGGACGCCGATGAAGCGGCGCTCGACGACGGGGTCGTCGAGCAGGGCGGCGGCGGGAGCGATGGCGGCGTGCGCGTCTTCCAGGGCGATGGCCCAGAGGGCGAGGTAGAGCGACTCCGTCTTGTCGATCTTCAGCGTCTCGGCGCGGGCGGCGGGGTCTTCCAGCATGCGGACGGCATGTTCGACGGCCCGCTTGAGGACAGCGGGCGTCAATGCGTCCCACTGGAGGCCGAACCACACATCGACCGCGCGGACCGTGGCGGCGAAGCGGAGCAGATTCTTGTCGAGGATGAGGCGGAGCATCTTACGAAACGCGCCGGGGTGGGCCTCGTCCACTGCTTCGAGGATCACCTGGCGTAGCCCCTCCTGGCGCTGGGCGGCGATGAGGAGTTTCTCGACGAACTCCCAGGCCGACGGCTTGCTACAGGTGAGCAGCGCGCGGGTGACGTGCCGGCCCATGCCGCCGATTTCGTGCTGACCGCCGGCGGACTCCTCGAGGATGGTCTGGACCTGCGGCCCGATCTCGCCGCCCCCGTCGATGGTGGCGGCAAGCAGGACACCGAGTTCGTCGGCACCGTAGCAGTGATTGAGGTAGGCCGCCCAAGTGGCGACCCAGATCACGTCGGGGTCGTATCCCTCGAGGTAGCGGAGGATGCTCTGGAACCAGTTGACGCGGATGGGCCGCTTCGCCTCGTCGTCGCCCGGAGCGCGGAACGCCTTGCGGCCGCTACCGGACTCGTAGGGCAGGCTGGAGTAGAGTTGCCAGCCGGCCTCGAGGGCGTCGGCGAGGCGCGGGAAGAGGACCGCGAAGAGGCGACGCCGGTCGGTGTCGCTCATCTTGCCGAGGTCTTCGGTCGCCTTGCTGCGTGCCTTGTACTGCTTCTCCCAGTTACGCCACGCCTTGCCTTCGGGATCGACATCGAGGAGCATCCGCCCCGTCGTCTTCAGGGCGACGGGCAGTTTGCCCAACTCGTCGATGCGGGTCTTCTTCCAGTGCTTGATCTGGAACTCTTTCAGCCGGGCCTCGGCCTGCTCGCGACTCAACATGGATTCAGCCCCCCGCCAGCATGGTGAGACGGACGAAACCGACCTTGCTGTCGGGTTGGAGGAACACCTCGGCGTCGAGGGCCATATAGTCCTGCCCGTCGATGATGACCAGGAACAGTCCGTCCTCGAACGCCTCGAGGGCGACGGCGATCGCCTCGTCCGCATCGACCTTTTGCTTCAGGTCGCGGCCGCCCATGTCGATCTTTCCTCGATTCGCCGCATCGGTGATCTCGCGCGCAGTAAGCGCCTCGACGAACTTGCGGTCCTCCTGCCGCTCCTCGAACGCCTCGACCTCGTGGCGCACGATGCGCGACAGCAGGTCGCGCAGCCGAACCGCGCCGCCCTCCACGGTGGGGGGAGAGGGGATGGAAAAGTCGGCGAACAAGGGCTTCTTCTTGCCCAGCGCCTTGCCGGAAATCGTGAGCATGACATGCCTCCCGAATCGAGATAACGTGGCGATCGGGGGGGATTCTACGAGGCAATCAAGCGAATTGCCAGCCGCGTAGGCGGGATCACAACTTCTTCAGCACCCCTTCATGCAACTCCCCGTTGCTCGCCATCAGTCCGAGCCGCTGGTCTGCCCCCGAGGAGCCGTATCGGATGGGTTCCCCGTTCAATGTCGTCACCCGACCCCCGGCCTCCTCGACGAGGATGTGTCCGGCGCAGATGTCCCTGTCGTGGAAGTTCGGGTAGTGGTTGACGTAGAGATCGACCTCGCCGCGCGCCACGAGCGCCAGCTTCACCCCGGCGGAGTGCGTTTCGCGGACCTTCCTCGGCGAAAGGGCCGTCACCTGCTTCGTCACGACGCCCGGCTTCGAGTGGCTCTGCGTCAGTAAGATCGCACCCAAGTCGGAGGTGCCGGTTACTCGGCACGGCATGCGAAGCCCGCCGCGATCGAGACGCCAGCAATCGCCGCCTCGGGTCGCGTAGGTGATGCGATCCTTCGCCGGCTCGAGGACGACGCCGACGACGACCTCGGTCCCTTCGACGAGGCCGATCATCACGGAGAATTCGGCGCTCTTCTGGGCAAAACCCCGCGTCCCGTCGATCGGGTCGATGATCCATCGCCGGGAACCGTCGCGCGAGAGCGCCGCCAGCGTCGGCGTCTTCTCCTCGGCGACGAAGGCGTCGGCGGGGAACCGGGCCGAGAGCGCCTGGAGGATCAACTCTTGCGAGTCGTAGTCCGCCTGCGTGGTGATGTTCACCTGGGCGTCGGGGATGGCGGTGAACGTGGCGTACAACTCCATGATCCGCCGACCGGCGAGGCGGGCGGCGTCGAGGGCGGCCTGGAGTTCGATATCGTAAGGCATGCGAGGATCTCTGGTGGCGGATGGACTTCCTTCTTGCTACTCTACGAATTCGTGGCCCACGAATTCACCCTCGGAAAGGACTCCTCGTGACCCCCTTCGAAGCCGTCATCCTCGGAATCATCCAGGGGCTGACCGAGTTCATCCCCGTCAGCAGCAGCGCGCACCTCAAGTTCATTCCCATGTTACTCGGGTGGGAGGATCCCGGGTTGGCGTTCACGGCGGTCATCCAGATCGGCACCTGGGTCGCCTCCGTCATCTACTTCTGGGGCGACATCGTCCGGCTCTCGCGTGCCTTCTTCGTGGATCTCTCCCAGGGCAAGCCGTTTCGCAGCCCCGAGTCGCGCCTCGCCTGGTTCATCATCGTCGGCACGATCCCGATCGTCGTCGCGGGACTCGCGCTCAAGGAATACATCCAAGGCCCGTGGCGATCGAATTACGTCATCGCCTCCAGCATGATCGGCCTCGCCCTGATCCTTCTCCTAGCCGAGTGGATGACGCGCCGCCGCGCGGTTGGCAAGGGCCTGTACCAAATCGGCCTTACCGAGACGCTCGTCGTGGGGCTGGCTCAGATGCTCGCCCTCGTTCCCGGGTCGTCACGCTCCGGCGTCACCATCACGGCGGGCCTCTTCGCGGGCCTGTCGCGCGAGACGGCTGCGCGGTTCTCCTTCTTGCTCTCGCTGAGCGCCGTCCTCGGCGCGGGGCTGTATCAGCTCTACAAGGAACGCGACGCACTGCTGTCGAGTCGATCCAATGTCCTCAACCTTTCCATTGCTACCGTCGTTTCGGGGATCGTCGGCTACGCCTCGATCGCGATCCTCCTGGCGTTCCTCCGCCGCAACACGACGATGGTGTTCATCGTGTACCGCATCGCCCTGGGTTTGACGCTCCTGGGCCTACTATATCGGGGCGTGTTGAAGCCCTGACTTATCGATGGTAACTGGGGGGGCGCGGAACAGACGGCACGACCCAGGATGACTTGGCCGCGTCCTCTAATTTCTAAATTCTTCGTGTTCTTCGTGTTCTTTGTGGTGAAAAACATGATCCGCATCGGTATCGCAGGCATCGGGTTCATGGGCCACATCCACTTCCTTGGCGCGCAGAAGCTCCGTGGCGCAGCGGTCACTCGCCGCGCCGACCCGGCCACCCGTGGCTGATGTAGATGTCCGTTCTTCGGGAGGATTTCGTATGCAGGATCTATCCAATGGCTACGACAGTGCGGCAGGCGCCTACATGGCCCGCCGACGAACCGTTCCTATCGGCCTGACGACTGTCCGCGAATGGGCACGATGCTTCCCACGGGGAGCAACCATCCTCGACCTCGGCTGCGGTAACGGCGTGCCCATCACGCAGGCGTTGATCGAGGAGGGTCATTCGGTCTATGGAGTCGATGCGTCCGCCACGATGACAACCGCGTTCCGTGACCGTTTTCCGCACGCGCAGATCGTCTGCGAGTCGGTCGAACAGTCTCGCTTCTACTCTCGAACCTTCGATGGCGTGGTCGCGTGGGGGTTGATGTTCCTGCTGTCGCCCGAGGCGCAGCGGGCCTTGATTTCCCAGGTCGCTGCGGTGTTGAACGCCGGCGGTCGGTTCCTGTTCACCTCGCCGGAACAAGCCTGCACCTGGGCCGACTTGCTGACCAACAGCCCGTCGGTATCGCTCGGTTCCAGTGCCTACGAGGCGGCCCTCATCGACGCGGGCCTGACACTGGTCGGGAGGCACCGCGATGAGGGAGACAACCACTATTACGATGCCGCCAAGTTGCTAGTGCGAAGCTGATTGCGCTGACCTCGCACTCCAACGGGCCACGGCTTCCGCCGCGATTCCTGTCCTCGGAGAAGGGAGTGACGCTGATCGACACACAGGCGTATCTCTGGTTCGTCTGGGATGACTCGCAGCTATGCTTGTTCGACCGATTGTTGATCGATCAGGCATTGATCGAGTACATTCCCATCGTCAGCGGGGACACGGCCTTCGATCTCCTACGGCGTCTATCGACTGTGGTAGGGACGACGACTCTCGAGCTTCGTAAAACGAATTCGAGCCACCACACTCGAGGAGTTTACGTCCATGATCCGTATCGGCATCGCAGGCATTGGCTTCATGGGCCGGATCCATTTCCTCGGCGCGAGGAAGCTCCGCGGGGCGGCGGTTGTTGCCATCTGTAGCCGGGACAAGGCGAAGTTGGCGGGAGACTGGACGAACACGCGCGGCAACTTCGGCCCGCCACCCGGCACGGTGGACCTCGGCGCGTGCAAGCGGTACGAGCGGTTCGAGGAGATGGTCGCCGACCCGGACATCGACCTCATCGATATCTGCACGCCGACCCACCTGCACCCCGAGATGGCCATCCCTGCGCTCCAGGCGGGCAAGCACGTCTTCGTCGAAAAGGCCATCGCCTTGACGACGGGGGACGCCGACGCGATGGTCGCGGCGGCGAAGAAGGCGGGGCGACTGCTCATGGTCGCGCACGTCCTGCCCTTCTTCCCCGAGTTCCGCTTCCTCGACGAGGCCATCCACGGAGGGGCCTTCGGCAAGCTACTCGGCGGGCACTTCACGCGCGTCATCTCCCGCCCCGACTGGTCGTCGGACATCGGCGACGCGAGCAAGACCGGCGGCCCGGCGGTAGACCTCCACATCCACGACACCCACTTCATCGGCCTCGTCGCCGGCGTGCCATCGCGAGTCCAATCGTCCGGCATCGTCGCCGCAGACGGGTCGGTCGAATACCTGACGACGCAATACCTCTACGACGACGGCCCCGTGATTTCCTGCTCCAGCGGCGCGATCGCGACGGCGGGGCGGTCGTTCGTCCACGGCTTCGAAGTCTACCTCGAGAAGGCCACGATGGCGCACTCTTCCTCGGGTCTACCCCTGACCGTATACTCGGCGGACGGCACCTCGGCGGTTCCTGATCTCGGCGGGTCGGGCGATCCCGTCGATTCGTTTACCGCAGAGTTGCAGGCGGCCGTCGAAGGCGTGCGCTCCGGTCGGACGCCACGCCTTCTCAGTGGCGAGCTGGCGCGAGACGCCCTCGTCCTGTGCCACCGCGAGTGCGAATCGGTGAAGACGGGGAAGGCCGTCCGCGTGAAGTGATACGATGGAGGCGGGAACTTGCTTCTTGATAGTCGATAAGCAGATGGATGACCATTTATGGGTTGTCCTGTCCGATCCCAAGGTGGACGACTAAAAGGTTCTGGTCGTGAACCTGAACACACCGACCGAAAAGAAGGAGAAGGTATGCCTTCTCCAACCCGGTGATCATCCCTGGATTCGGAAGACGACCTGCGTCAACTACGCGGACTCCTGGGTGCAACCACTCGCCCAGTTCCTCGAGTGGAAGCATAAGGGCATCATCGAGTTGGTCGACCCAATGCCGGTAGCCGTCTTGGAGAGGATGCGCCAAGCGGTTCTCGACTCCACGCGAATTCCAATGGATAATGCCAACCTACTGCTCGCGCAAGGACTGGTTGACGATGAAGAATAGTTCGAGGTGTAGCGGGGAACGACTTGGTCGCTTCCGTCTTCGAGACCCTCTTGATTCATCTGTCTCAAATCTCCTCACTTCTTCGCCGGCTTCCCGTTGAGCCAGTCCGCGAGGCTGACACGGATATCCTTCGTGTCGCCCGCCTTGACGACGGCGGCGTTGGCCTTCTCGATCAGGTTGCGCTCGAGGGACGGCTTCGCCTGCTTGACGATGCCCAACATCACTTCGCCCATCACCTTGGCCGCGTCTCCGCCGACCCCGGCGGTGTGTTCGACGACGACGTTGTCGTAGCCGAACGACGACGACAGGACGCGCATGCGGACGATCATGTCGGGCAGCCAACTCTCGCTCTTTTCGACCCGCGTGACCAGCTCGCAGGCGAGCGCCAGCTTGACCCGCATCCGCGCGCGGGTACTGCCCGAGTAGAGCCGGACCCCCGTGTTCCACGTCTGGCGCTCGAGATCGACCTGGGCGTCGAACGCCAGGTTGATCGTGAACGCCTTGCGCGACCTCTCCTTGACCATGTCATCGACGGTGAGCCTCATCGTCCGGTCGAGACTCTTCGACGTGATGCGTAGCTTCATCCACCGCCCGTCGTTCCTCAGCTTCCCGCGTGGCCCCTTTTTCTGAAGGTTCCACTTCTTGTCGTCGGCATAGAGCGGGTCGGGGAGTAGTTCCACGACCAGCGCCCGAATCTGAGCCGCGAGCGCTGCGGACTCTTCGGCCGTCGCCCGTTCCGGCGGCGCGACGGCAGCGCTTGGCGCGAGGGGCAACAACAGGACGAGAAGACCCAGCATCACCTCGACGGCACGCATGACGGACTCCTGGCGTGAGCGGCGGCCTCTCTTATCCCGGATCGAGTGATATCGCCCTTCCTCGATCGGGTCAACATCGCAACGCGATACCTGCCCAGGCTACCCAGCCTTTCCTTTCGGAACATTTGATACGGTCTTCATGTTGCGGTTGGTCAAATCCTGCGGGATCCGTCATCCGCGCAGGCTGTGCCGGTCGATTGAAAGGGTGGGATCGCAGCGATTCCACTGTGTATACTCAGGCACACATGGGCAATCTGGAGAGATCGAGTATGCTCGGAAAACGATTGCTCTCTCGGGTGGGATCCTG
>JANXSH010000637.1 GCA_025356615.1 Planctomycetia bacterium
CGAGATCCAGGTCCTCGACAGCTATAACAACAAGACGTACCCCGAGGGGTCGGCCGCCTCCGTCTACAACCAGCGACCGCCGATGGTCAACGCCTCGCGCAAGCCCGGCGAGTGGCAGGCGTATGACATCGCCTTCACGACGCCGCGATTCGGCAAGGACGGAAAACTCACGAAGCCCGGATTCGTCACGGTGATCCACAACGGCGTCGTGGTCCAGAACCACACCGAGATCATCGGCTACACCAACTACAACAGCGAGAACGTCTACGTCAAGCACGCCGACAAGCTGCCGATCGTGCTGATGTATCACGGCGACCCGGTCCGCTTCCGCAACATCTGGATCCGCGAACTCAACGAGTTGGTCGGCAAGCCGGGCGGCAAGAAAGGTCTTGAAGGGAAGTGAACGACTTCGAGTCCCCCTCAACAAGGAACCCACCCCATGAAGCGATCGATCGTGCTGGCCCTCCTCCTGGCGTCCCCCTTACGCGCCGATGACCCGAAACCGAAGGCGTATTTCCCGCCGCCCGAGAGCAAGGGCGGCTGGCGCACCCTCCTGCCCGCGACCGGCGACCCGACCGCCGACCAGAAGGCCCACATCGCCAAGACCACCGGCGTCGATTGGGACAAGCTCGAGGAGGCGTGGAAGGTCAACGCCGAGAGCGACGGGTCCAGCGGGCTCGTCGTCATTCGCCACGGCCACATCGTCGGCGAGTGGTACAAGGACGCCGACAAGGCGAAGGCGTTCAACATCTACTCCAGCTCCAAGGCTTACACCTCGCTCGCGGTCGGCCTGCTACTCGCCGACGGCACCTCGAAATTGACGCTCGACACGAAGGTCTGCACCGCCAAACGTCTGCCCGAGGCGCTGCCGTTGTCCGACCCGCGCAAGGCCGACATCACGTTGCGACACCTGTTGAACATGACCTCCGGCATCGGCCCCGAGAATGTACCCGCGAAAGCGCCCTTCGAGGTCGCTCTGGGCGTGTCCGAGAAGTCTCCCTTCGCCAAGCTGAAGAGCGATCCGGGCAAGGCGTTCCACTACAGCAACGCGGGCGTGGCCCATCTCGTTCTGGTGTTCCACCAGGCGGCGGGGAAGGACCTGTCCCCGTTCCTGAAAGAGCGCCTGTGGACGCCGATCGGCGTCGAGACCGTCCGGTGGGAGCAGATCGGTGGCAAGGGCGACCTCGGGCCGCTCAGTCAGGGCTTCAGCGGCATCTTCACGACGCCGCGCGAACACGCGCGGTTCTGCTACCTGGCACTGCACAAGGGCGAGTGGGCGGGCAAGCGCGTCGTGCCCTCGGCCCACTACGAGTTCGCGTGGACCGGCACGAAGGCCAAGTCCGACTACGGGGCGCAGTGGTGGCTGGCGGACCACTTCAAAGGGGCGGGCGCGCCCAAGGACTTCGTCGCCACGCTGGGGGCGTTCCACAACGACGGCTTCGTCGTGCCGAGCCTCGATTTGGTGGTCGTCCGCCTGGGGAACAGTCGCAAGTTCCCGAAGGATTTCGAGCGACGGCTAGTCGAGAAGGTGCTGGCGGCGGTGACGCCGGGCAAGGCGAAGGAGTGAAAGCGAGGCGGGGGCGCTCGACTCAATGCTTGCCGGGGATGTCGAACTCAGCATCCGCGAACGTGCGGGAAGGGGGGCGAAGGGGCGAGTTAGGGGTGAAACGATAGTGGAAGACCCTTATTGACAAGCGAGACCTTATCGACTATTCCCCCCCTACCTCCTACTCAGGGCGCTCGTGCGTCCGCTTCCCGGAATCCCCGGAAGGATGCCACGAATGCGAATCGCCTGTCTCCTCCTCATCAGTACCGTCCCGCTGTCAGGAGGGTGTTCGTCTCTGATCGCTTGCGCCGGACAAGACTCGAGTGCTTGGGGCACGAAGACTGAAGTGCGCGCCAAGATGGGGGAGCCCGTTGCGAATGGTGTCGAGAACGGCGTTGCCTTCGATGAGTACCACACTCGCCGGAAGATATCCGAAGTTGGAACTATGGGAATGTCAGGTCGCGGCATGGGATTCGTGATGACTTTTGGGGCATCCGAGTTGATCGCCTTCCCGCGCGAGCTTTACTGGCTCGGCAGTAGAACTCTTTTCGGACGGAACCTCCGGGTTACCTACGACGCTGCGGAGAATGTAACGGGGGTGTTCCTCGATGGCGAACAGCTCATTTGGTTGACGGACAACCGCCCTTTCTGGATGAGTCGCCCCCGACATTCCTCCGAGACCGCAGCGTCTGGCCTTACTGCTCCGGGATCGACTAGCCCCGCCAACCTGCCTTCTCTGCCATAAGGTCCATCGTCAGTAACCAGAGAAGGGTCGGGTCGCCATCGAGCAGATGTCGCATCATGCGCTCGTAGATTCAACTCTTCAACACCCCCTCCACAACCTTCCCATTATCGCTGTTGCGCACGGTCCGCCCGATCGGCGTCTGGTTCAGCTTCCTCGGGTCGATGCCGACGGCGGTCAGGATCGTTGCGTGCAGGTCGGCGACCGCGACGGGGTCGGTCGGCTTGTCCTTGCCGTCGGGGTCGGTCTTGCCGTGGACGATGCCGCCGCGGACGCCCCCGCCGGCGAGCGCCACGCTGAAGCCGGTCGGCCAGTGGTCTCGCCCCGCCGCCGGGTTCATCTTCGGCGTCCGACCGAACTCGCCGGCGCACAGGACGACCGTCTGTTCCAACAAGTTGCGTTCGCGGAGGTCGCGAATCAGTGTGCTGAACGCCGGGTCGAGGATGGCGAGCTGGGAGCGGACACCGCTGTGGTTGTTCGCGTGCGTGTCCCATCCCGTCAGGGTCACTTCGACGCAGCGGACGCCGACTTCGGTCAGCCGCCGGGCCGCGAGGCACGCGCGACCAAAGGGTGTGTCGCCGTAAGACTTTCGTAAGGCGAGCGGCTCCTTCGAGGTGTCGAACGCTTCGAGTTGATCCGAACTCATCGTCTTACGCGCCGCCGTGACCGTCTCTTTGTGCATCGTCGCCTCGGCGCGATTGCGGCGACGTTTGGCGAAGGCACTTTCGATGGTGTCCAGGTGACGCAACCGCTCCGCGTCTCGCTCCTTGGACAGGTACGACACCGTATCGGGCACGGGTTGCGCGGGGTCGCCGGTGCGGAAGGCGTCGTATTGCTCGCCGAGGTAGCCCCCTCGTCCCGGCCACTGGTCGGCCAGGATGCTGACGTGGCGCGGAATGTCGGTGCCCGCCGTCGGCAACTCATGACAGAGGATCGCGCCGATCGAAGGGTGGACGACGGTCGGATCCGGGTCGAAGCCCGTCTTCATCGAGTAGGTGCCGCGCTCGTGGTCCCCCTCCCTGCTGACCATCGACCGGATGAGCGCAACCGACCCCATTTGCTCGGCGAACAGAGACAGGCCGGGGGCGACCTGCGCTCCCTTCACCTTGGTGGCGATGGCTCCGGTGCCTTCGGCGATCTTGGTGCCCGGATGCGGGTCGAAGGTCTCGAGCTGGCTCGGTCCACCCTGCATCCAGAGAATGATGATCGACTTCGCAGGGACTCGCTTTCTGCCCGGAGGCGCAGCGGCATGCGCCAGCATGTGGCCGGCGGTCGTCAGCCAAGCGGCCCCGGCGAGCGAGGCATGTCCGAGGAAGCCGCGCCGGTCGAGCGGGCCGTGGTCGAAACTTAGTGATTCCATGATGCCTCCGTCGAATTGATGAGCGCCCAGAAGAGATCCTCGAGCCGTTGCGGTCGGGCGAGGGTCTGGTCGGCCAGGGACTTCTCGAAATGGTCGGCTTCCTCGGGCGTCGGCCGGCGCGTCAGGACGGCGAGGTAGGCCGTCTCCACGGCGCGCGGGTCGTCGGGGGCCATCCAGGCGATGCGCGTCGAGGCGTTGAAGGGGCTTTGCTTGATGCGCTCGCCGATGAGCGAGCCGTTCATCATGAGCAGTCGTTGCGGGACCGTCCCGCGGCGTCCGCCGAATTCGTCTTCGCCGCTGTCGCCGTACCGTTTGACGAAGTCACTTTGATTCGCCAAACGGATGAGGCGGATGACGAGGTGCGACTCGGCATCGATCGTCGTCACGGACGAGGATTGGACGATCCCGCCCGCCACTTGCTCGGGCCGCAACCGGGTCAGCGGGAAGGCGGCCCAGGCTTTCTCGTCGTCCTCGGTGATGTCGCGGTCGGCCGCGCTGTCGAGGCGGAAGACCTGGGCGCAGGCGATGACCCGGATGAGCCGTCGCAAGTCGAAATCATGGGCGGTGAAGTCGTCGGCGAGGATCTGAAGCGCCGCCGGGATGGGAACGTCGGTCTCCAGGCTATCGACCGGATCGACGAGCGGCCTGCCGAGCATCATGGCCCAGACGCGATTGACGACGGCGCGGGAGAAATAAGGATTGCGTCGATCCGTGACCCACGCCGCCAGTCGTTCTCGGCGAGTGCCTTCGTCGGGAAGCAACTCGGGGGCGAAGGGGACGCCAGGGGTGACGACCCGTTTCTTCTTCGCATCCTGATCCGACTTCTTTTTCGCCTTCTTGTCGAGGATCTCGTACTCGCCTTCCCCGTCATGCACGCCTTTGAACCCGATGTGCGTCTGGCCGAAGAATGCGGCGAGGTTTTGGAAGTCGTCCCGATTCCAATGGGCATACGGGTGGTTGTGGCACTCGGCGCAGTCGAGGCGAAGCCCCAGGAAGGCCCGCGTGACCCGCCCGGCGAGTCGGATCGGGTCGGGCTTGTTGCCGTCGTCCGGTTTGGCCGTGACGCTGACGAAGTTGGTCGCGGGCTTGTCGGTCCACAACCCCTCCGACGCGATGAGGTCGCGGACGATCTGATCGTAGGGCTGGGCCGCGACGATCTGGTCGCCCAGCCAGGACAGGTAGCGCCGCCGACGGTAGAGGATGAACGGGCCGTCTTCGGTGCCCACGGAGGCCCGCGCCAGTCGCTCGGCGAAGTAGTCGGCGAAGCGACGATCCTGGAGGATGTGATCGATCCACCAGGCGAGGCGTTCCTCTGCGGGGAGCCATTCGAGTTGTCGGATCTCCTCGAGAGAGGGGACGGTGCCCATCAGCCCGAGGGAGAGCCTTCGGGCGACGGCGAGGTCGGGCGCGGCGGGAGCGGGCTGGATCTTCTGCTCGCCCCACGATCGCTGGAAGGAGCCATCGACCTTGGCGACAACGGCGCGGAAGTCGGCATCGTGATACGCGCCAGCATCGTAGCGAGTGACCGGCTTCGCCTCGCGCGGGGGCATGAGGTTCGCGCCGAGGGTGACGGTGCCGCCACCGATCAGGGCCAGGAACAGGAGGTTTCGCTTCCACATGATGACTTTCTCTCGCGTAGGGTGCTACGCTATTGTACCATCAATTAACGCGCGAGGTTTCACACGTCTTTGAAACTCCGCGAAGGGACGTGAGTATCATTTGACATGGCTGACTCACTGGACACGAACCTGCCTCCCCTCTATCGGGCCGTCCACATCATGGACGCGCTTCCGGCGGAGACCTCGCCATTTCCGTTGCCCGTCTACGATGCCATCGTCGTCGAGGAATCGCCCCATCGGCGGAGGGCCACGCCCCCACCGCTGCCGCCGATAGTGGGGCCGCGCGTCGGCCTGATCCGCCGGACGTTTCGGCGGACCGCCTCGGTACTCGAGTGGCTCTTCGGGGCCGCGTCCCTCATCGTCGGACTCGCAGTCCTGGCCGCGCTACCTCTGCTGCAATTCATCAGCTTGGGCTACCTGCTAGAGGCCGGCGCGCGCGTTGCTCGCTCGGGACGACTGCGGGACGGCTTCATCGGAGTCCGGCTCGCCGCCCGACTCGGCAGCGTCGTTCTGGGGAGTTGGCTCTTGCTCTGGCCCGTTCGCTTCGTCGCCGGACTGGCGCGGGCCGCCCAGGTGATCGACCCCGATGGCGAGATCGCCCGCCGGTGGCGTGGAGGGCTAATCCTCTTGATCGGCCTCACGGCCCTGCACATCGGCTCCGCCTGCGCGCGGGGAGGGCGATTACGCTACTTCGTCTGGCCGTTCAACGTCTTCTGGCTGCTGCGCAGGCTCTTCCGGGGAGGCTACCTCGCCGAGGCGCGCGACGAGGTATGGGACGTGACGATGTCCCTCCGTCTCCCCTACTATTTCTGGCTCGGCCTCCGTGGATTCATCGGGGCGATGGCCTGGCTCGTCGTCCCGGTGTCGCTCCTCGCCCTGGGACGAGGCTCGGCCCCACTCGCGCCGCTGGTCGGCGTCCTCGGCGCGCTGATGCTGGCGATGGTGCTGCTCTATTTGCCTTTCCTGCAACTGCGCCTGGCCGAGGTGAATCGCCTATCGGCGGTGTTCGACCTCCGCGCGGTACGGCGCGACTACATCCGCGCCCCGTGGGCGTTCTGCCTCGCCTTCGTGGTGACGTTGCTCTCGTCGCTGCCGCTGTACCTGCTCAAGATCGAGATGGTCCCGCGCGACGCCGCCTGGCTACCGGCCCTGGTGTTCATCGTCTTCATCTTCCCCGCCCGGCTGATGACCGGATGGGCCATCTCGCGCGCCCACCGCCGCGAGGTGCCGCGCCACTGGTTCTTCCGCTGGACCGGTCGGCTCCCGCTGCTCCCCGCCGTGGCGTTCTATGTGCTGGTGGTCTACTTCACGCAGTTCACCAGCTGGAACGGCATCTGGAGCCTGTACGAGCAACATGCCTTCACACTGCCGGTGCCGTTCTTCGGAATGTGAGGTGCTGGTAAGGTCGTTGGCCCCGCGGCCACATCGATACTTTCGCAGAGAAACCTCGACGGAAGAACACGCAGAGTGTGGCAAATGTTTCGGGAGCGCATAGGGTGGGTCGAGCGGAGCGAGGCCCCATGCGCAAAACTTAAGGCGAATGGGGGACTCTTCCGGTCCCCCTCGCCCCTGTACTCAGGGGAGAGGGGTTAGGGGTGAG
>JANXSH010000731.1 GCA_025356615.1 Planctomycetia bacterium
GCAGGAGATCGCCGAGCGGCACCGCGCCGAGGAGGCGCTCCGCGAGGCCGATCGCCGCAAGGACGAGTTCCTCGCCACCCTCGCCCACGAGCTGCGCAACCCCCTCGCGCCCATCCGCAACGCCCTCGAAATCATGCGCCTCGCCTCCGGCAACCCCAAGGCGATCGAGCAGGCCCGCGTCATGACCGAGCGCCAGGTGGCCCAGATGGTCCGCCTCATCGACGACCTCCTCGATGTCAGCCGGATCTCGCGCAGCAAATTACGCCTGGAACTCGAGGACCTCTTCCTCGGCGAGGTCATCGAATCCGCCCTCGAGATCAGCCGCCCCCTGATCGAGAAGGCCGGCCTGACCTTGCTCGTCACACTCCCCGAGGTGCCCGTGCCCCTCGAGGGCGACCGCGTCCGCCTCGCCCAGGTGTTCTCCAACCTCCTGAACAACGCCGCCAAATACACCGAACCCGGCGGGAGCATCACCGTGACCGCCTCCGTGGAAGAGGACGGGGCGACAGGAATCAAAGAGAGATCCTCTCCCTGCCACCCGATCACCTTGCCACCCTGTCGGCTCGTCACGGTCCGCGTTCGGGATACCGGCGTCGGCATTCCCGTCGAGATGTTGCCGCGTCTGTTCGAGCTGTTCACGCAGGTGGACCGCTCGCTCAACCGCTCCCAGGGCGGCCTCGGCATCGGCCTCGCACTGGTGCGCCGGCTCGCCGAGATGCACGGCGGCACCGTCGAGGCGTCGAGCCACGGCCTCGGCAAGGGGAGCGAGTTCGTGGTCCGGTTGCCGATGGGTGCGTGAAGTCGGCCTGCGATGCCTCCCGTCATCGCTCCCGCCCGGTCCTGAAGGACCGGGCGATGCGGTCGCGCCTTGTTACCCTCCCTCGAACCATGCCGCTTATCCCCACCGGGTTTCGACGTAACACATCGAGGAGGAATACATTGCGGGCTCGTAGGGGGGGTCGAGCAACGCGAAGCGGTGCGAGGCCCACGCGGTTCGGGGACAGCACTTTCCCGTTGAACCACACCGTGAACGCGCCTTCGCTCTTCCGCGTGGGCCTCGCACCGCTTCGCGTTGCTCGACCCCACCCTACGAGTCCCGCTGGAGCCTGGCCGAGATCCGCTACCCTACAAACGTAGTGGGGATCAGCGAGTAGTGACAAGACGAGTCCGCAAATCATGACGAAGCGAGGGCGGGACGATCGTCGGGAGCGATCAGGGGCGGAGTCATTCGGGGCGAAGACGCGATTGATGCTCCAGGTCCACGACGATTAGATGATCCGGCGAAGTCGAATCGTCCACATGAAAAGTGAAGGTATGATTCTTATCGCCATCGGTTATCCCATAGAAGTAGAAGAATAGACTCGGATCATCGGGATTGCGTAATGATTTGTATCGCCCATATTGTTGAGGCAAGTCCCCGTGCAGCCCCACAAGGACGCGCACGGCGGCGTTCCGGGTCAGGCTGCACATCCCGATCCTGCGACTGATTTCTGGGGGCACGGTGGCTCGGCGCACGGTCACTCCTTCACCAGTGGGCCGCCCTGTTCGAGCCGGGCGAGGATATCCGAAGCGAGTTCGCATTCGCCTCGCTCGAACGCTGCCCGCGACCGAGCCACCCTCTCGGGGTCATGGGGCGCGCGGGGTCGGTCCAGCAGCTCCCAGCACGCCATGCGCTCTTCGACCCAGACCGGGAACTCCCTGCACTGCTCCTCGAACTGAGCCAGGCGAGCGACCTCGCTGCGGGACGACTCGGCGTAGGCGTGGGCGATCTTCGCACCACGATTCAGAAGCCGGCTGGCCCTCTTCAGGAGCGCCTCGAGCTTCGCCCCATGTGTTCGTCGGTCTGGGATCTTACCCACGAGAGCCATCGTCCAGTGATAGTCCCAGAGACGCAGGATGCTTTGCCTCAAGCCGATTCCTTCATCCACGAAGAAATCAGCAATGGCCGCCTCCTCCTGAGCCTCCCCGCTACCCGAAGTGTCGGCCTGGTAGGAATCGAGCAGTTCTTCGATCCCCCGCAACTTCTTCTCTTGCAGCTGGTCCAACAGATCGGCTGGCATGGTATTATCTCCGGTGTTCGTTTGGATCGTCTACTCGTCGCGGGGATGGATGACACATCAGAAAAGGGCAATCAAGCCCGACGCGCCAGCGAGGGAAGAGTACACAGCCTCGGGTGTGCCCCGTCTCCCTCGCTTGCGCGTCGGGCTTGATGTGTCACCCCTGACCGCGACGAGTATCGGTTCGGCTTCCTACACAGTGAAATTCTACACCCCATGCTGGGGCCAGGATAGCCGGAAACGAACGTCTCCCCGGTAGACCTGGAAATCTGTCCCCCACGAGTCCCCTTACCGTCTGCCTCACACGGCCACAGGGAACCATCTCTCGCTCCCCCGTGTCCTTCTGGCATCCTCCGCTTATAATCCCCTCACGACCTCGACACAGGAACACAGGAGCGCGCATGGCCGCCGACAAGATTACGACGCGACAGCAGGACTATTCCCAGTGGTATCTCGACATCGTCAATCGAGCAGGTCTTGCCGAGAACAGCGACGTTCGCGGCTGCATGGTCATCAAGCCGGCAGGCTACGCCATCTGGGAGAAGATGCAGCGTGCGCTCGACGGCATGTTCAAGGCGACCGGGCACGTCAACGCATACTTCCCGCTGTTCATCCCCAAGAGCTTCTTCCAGAAGGAAGAGGCGATGGCCGAGGGCTTCGCCAAGGAATGCGCGGTCGTCACACACTACCGATTGCGGTCCGTCGATGGCAAGATCGAGGTCGATCCCGACGCGAAGCTCGAGGAGGAACTCATCATCCGGCCCACGTCCGAGACGATCATCTGGAACACGTTCAAGAACTGGGTGCAGTCCTACCGCGACCTGCCGTTGCTCATCAACCAGTGGTGCAACGTCGTCCGCTGGGAGATGCGGACCCGGCTGTTCCTGCGGACGGCCGAGTTCCTCTGGCAGGAGGGCCACACGGCGCACGCCACCAGTGACGAGGCCGAGGCCGAGACGCGCCAGATGGTGAACGTCTACGCGCGGTTCGCCGAGGAGTGGATGGCGATGCCGGTCATGGTCGGCCCCAAGACCGACGGCCAGAAGTTCCCCGGCGCGGTCTACACGCTGTGCATCGAGGCGATGATGCAGGACGGCCGGGCGCTCCAAGCGGGCACGAGCCACTTCCTGGGGCAGAACTTCGCCAAGGCGTTCGACGTGACGTTCCAGACGCAGGAGGGCAAGCACGAACACGCCTGGGCGACCTCGTGGGGCGTCTCGACCCGCCTCGTCGGCGGACTCATCATGACGCACTCAGACGACAACGGCCTCGTCGTCCCGCCCCGCCTCGCCGCGACCCATGTGGTCATCTGCCCGCTCGGGAAGACCGACGCGGAGCGCGCCGCGAGCGTCACCGCCGCCGAGAAGCTCGCCGCCGAGGTGCGGGCGCTGCCGCGCGACGACTTCTATGGCTATGAGCCGATCAGCGTGAAAGTGGACACGATGTTCGACAAGCAGCCCGGCTTCCGATTCGCGGAGTACGAGTTGCGCGGCGTCCCCGTGCGCGTCGAACTCGGCCCCAAGGACATCGAGAAGCAGGCGTGCGTCCTCGCCCGGCGCGACCGGCCCGGCAAGGAGGGAAAGGAGTTCGGCGTCCCACTGACCGAAGCGGCGACGCGCATCGACGCGCTGTTGCGCGACATCCAACTGAGCCTCTTCACCAAGGCGAAGGCGTTCCGCGACGCGCATCTGAGGAAGGCCGACAGCTACGACGAGTTCAAGAAACTCATCGAAGAGCCGGGCTTCGTGTGGGCGCACTGGGACGGCACGCGCGAGACCGAGGACA
>JANXSH010000741.1 GCA_025356615.1 Planctomycetia bacterium
CAGTCCTCGAAGTGGGCCAATCCCGCGTCGGTCAGCCTGGTGGTGTGGTGCAGGTTGAGGCTCGTCAGGTTCGTGCAGCCCTTGAAGTGAGCCAGCCCCGCGTCTCCCACCTGCGTGAGGGCTAGGTTGAGTGTTGTCAGGTTCTTGCAGTTCTCGAAGTGGGCCAGGCCGGCGTCGCTCACCTTCGGGTTCCTTTCCAAATTGACCCCCGTCAGCCGATACGCCTCTTTCGGCAGGTCGGCGGCGGCCTTGATCTCCTGATCCTTCCCGTTCACGCGAACCGCTCCACCGATGGACAGCACCCACTCGGCGGCCTTGCGCTCGGCCTCCGGCGAAAACGCCGCGATCGTGCCGTGATCCGACGTGATCGTGCAGCCGGGCAGCGCTGCGGCGAGCTTCTTCACGCCGGCCGCCGTGACCTTGGTCCCCGCGACCATGAGAGTCTTGAGCTTTTTCAGCCGCTTCAGATGGTCGAGGCCGGCGTCGGTGACTGGGGTGCCATAGAGCGACAGATCCTTCAACTGAGTCAGCTTCTCGAGTTTCGCCAGCCAGGCGTCGGGCACGGGTAATTCGTGGAGGTGGAGGGTCTGCAACTTCTGGAAGACGAGAACGGCGTCCAGGTCGCCGGGCGCGACACGAGTCCCGCTGATGTTCAAACTGACCAGGTCGCCATTCTTCGCGAGATGGCGAAGCCCCGCACCGCTGACCGTGGTGGAGTGCAGGTTGAGGTTGGTCAAAGTGGTCATCTCCTCGAGTTGGGCCAAACCGTCGTCGTCCACCTGCTTGGCATAGCTCAAGGCGAGATGAGTCAACTTCATCTTGCGAATTTCCGCCAGGCCCGCCTTGGTCACGGGGCTGGAATCCAGCAAGAGGTAGCGGAGCGGTAGGTGTTGGAGGTGCGCGAGGCCGGTGCCGCTGATCTTGCTTAGGGAGAGTCCCAGGTAGTGGAGTTGCCGGCAATTTCGGAAGGCGGCCAAGCACTCGTCCGTCACGGGAGAGCCTTGTAGACCGAGATGAACGAGCTGGGCCGCGCCCGGCGATGCGGCGAATCGACTCAGACGCTCGTCGGTGATCCGCGAATCGATCAGGGAGAGCGACTGGAGCTTGGTGAGGTCGTGGAACAGTTCCAGCGCCCCGTCTTCACTCTTGTCATTGTAGAGTACGATATCGACCAAGTGGAATGGCTCGCGGGGGAGTTGGTCGGCGGCGTCGATACGGCGACGATCCTTCCCCACGAGGATCTGCACCGAGCCGCGATTCTTCAGCACCCACTCGGCGGCCTTGCGGTCGGGGTCGGGAGACTGGTTCGGCCCGAACGTGCCGTGGTCCGAAGTGATCGTACAGCCGGGCAGCGCCGATGCGAGCTTCTTCACGCCGACCGCAGTGACCTTTGTCACCACCAACCGGAGAGTGGTGAGTTGTTTCAGACTTTTAAGGTGTTCCAGGCCGATGTCCGTGACGGGCGTAGCGTCCAAGTCCAGGATGTTCAGCTCGGCCATCTTAGGCAGATGGGCCAGTCCGGCGTCGGTCACCTCGGGATTATGGCCGAGTTGCAAATGTTGGACCTTGAGACCGCTGAGCTTCTCCAGTCCGCTCGCCGTGATCCCGGTGCCGCGTAAGCCGAGTGTTCGCAGGGCCGTCATTCGGCGCAGGTGTTCCAGGCCAGTGTCGGCGATCTTGCAACCGTCGAGCATCAAGACCGTGAGAGACTGCATTTCCGTGAGGTTTGCCAGTCCTGAACCGCTTATCTTCGTCTCTTGCAGTTCGAGGATTCTCAGCGCTTTCATTTTTTTCAAATACGCCAGGCCCGCATCCGTAACACCCACTTGACCGACCAGCCGCAGAGAATCGATGCGCGCAACCGACGGGGAACTGGCCAGCAGTCCTAAACCGGTGTCGGTGACCACGGCCGGCTGGAAAAAGCGAATTGCAACGAGCCGTTCCAGAGGGCGAAGCCGATTCAGGTCGTCATCGGTCGAGCGGCTTATCTCCACTGCTTGTATTTTGAGTAGACCCCCAGGCAGCTTGTCCAGCGCGGTGATCGGAAGGATTTGCTCGGGCTGGCCCGTCGCTACTTGGACTCCCCCGCCGTTCTTCAGCACCCACTCGGCGGCCTTGCGATCGGGGTCGGCTGACTGGCCCGGCGCGAACGTGCCGTGATCCGACGTGATGTTGCAGCCGGGCAGCGCGGCCGCGAGCTTCTGGACGCCCGCCTTCGTCACCTTCGTGCGCGACAGGCCCAGGGTCACGAGGCCCTTCAGGCCTTTCAGGTGTTCCAGGCCGGCGTCGCTGATCGTTGCCCCGTAAAGATCCAACTCGACGAGATTTGTCATTCCGCTCAGGTGAGCAACGTCAGCGTCGGTCATTCGGGTGTTGTGCAAACGAAGGATGCGGAGTTGCTTGCACTCTTTGAGCGCTGCCAGTCCTTTGTCGGTGATGAGTTGGGACTCGATCACGAAAGCCCGGAGCTTCGGGAATTCGGCCAGGGATTTCAGCCCCGCATCAGTCACCTTGCCGGTGGGCCGGACGAGAAGCGAATGGAGAGCCGGCAGAGCTTTCAGGCGCCCCAGCCCCGCGTCCCCCACCGACGTGTCGTGCAGTAAAAGATTCTCCAACGTGGTCATCCCGAGCAGATGCTCGATCCCGGCGTCGGTGATCGGTGCGGACAGTGCAAGGTAGGTCAGTTTTAGCCCGCGCAATTCGCGCAACCCGGCATCAGTGATACGGCCGCCGGTGATGGCGAGCGACTCCAGTGCCGGAAGTTCGCTCAGGTGCTTGAGGCCGACGGCGGTAATCTCACATTCTTGGGGTATTATCATCTCCACGGTCGTGAGCTTGCGGAAACGCTTGAGGTGCGCCAACCAGGTATCGGTGATTCGAACGCCGATTAGATGGATCGCCTTCAGGCTGTTCGTCAGGTTGGGTAGGGATGCCAGACGCTCCAGGCCGGCATTGCTCAGGTCCGCATTCATGAAATACAGACCATCCAGGCTGCCAAGGCCGCGCAGGTTCTCCAGCAGGACATCTACCGAGGGCCCTTTCGGTCCAATATTGACCCTCACGACTTTGAAAGGACGGTCTGGCAATTTCGTGATTTCGTAGATTTCAACCACCGCCCCGTCGCATTCCACTCTCACGGAGCCGCCGTCCTTCAGCACCCGCTCGGCGACTTTGCGGTCCGGCACCGCGCCCGGAATCTTCCGCGCGGCCGCGAGTTCTTCGCGGACGCGCACCACCACCTTGCCGCCACGCTCCAGCTTGAACTCCTTCGTCAGCAGCCGCACGCCGGTGGACGGGTCGAAGAACTCGACTTCGCCGCCCTTCGCGGTCAGCACGAACGTGCGGTCCTTCTTGCGGTCCGCGACCGTGACGCCGCCCTGCTTGACGCTCACCTCGATGTCGGCGTCGTCCACCTCGACGACCAGCTCGCCCTTGTTCGTGGCGACGCGGACGATCGTCACGCCGTAGAACCAAGCGCCCCCGCCGAGGAGGGCGAAAAGGAGGCCGGCAGCGATGGCCATGAGCAGGCGAGGACGTGCCCGCGTGGGTTTCGGCAGAGGCACCGCAGGGTTGACGATCTCCGGGGCGATGTGCGCCAGCCCGCGCAACTCGTCGAGTGCCTTTTCAGCGGACGCGGGACGATCCTCGGGCCGTTTCGCCAAGAGACGCATGACGAACTCGCTCAGTTCCGCCGACACGCCAGGGACGATCTGGCGCGGGGTCTTCGGGGTGTCCAGGGCCAGCGCCGTCAGCAGGCTCATGGTCGTGTCGCCGCGGAACGGCCGGTCGCCGGTGAGCATCGTGTACAGGACGCAGCCGAGGCTGAACAGGTCGGACCGGCCATCGACCGCCTGGCCACGCGCCTGCTCGGGGGCCATGAACGCGGGGGTGCCGACGATCGCCCCGCTCTGGGTCAAATGGGTGTCGTCGCCGAGCGAGCGGGCCAGGCCGAAGTCGAGCAGTTTCACCTTGGACAAGCCCTGCGTCGCGCCGCGTGCGGGCTGGCTCTCCAGCCACACGTTGGCGGGCTTGATGTCGCGATGGATGAGTCCCTCGGCGTGGGCGGCGACCAGCCCCTCGGCCATCTCGTCGGCGATGCGGACCGCCTCGGCGACGGGGAGTTGTCGGGAGCGCCGGAGCCGGTCTTCCAGCGACTCGCCCTTGAGGAAGGGCATCGCCAGGTAGGGCACGCCGTTGTCCTCGCCGACCTGGAAGATGGCGACGATGTGCGCGTGTTCGATGGCGGCGGCTGCACGGGCCTCGCGGAGGAAGCGCTCCCTGTGCTGCGGGTGCTGCGCGATGGCCGGCTGCATGGTCTTGAGGGCGACCTTGCGGCGGAGCTGCGTGTCCTCGGCGAGGAACACCATGCCCATGCCGCCGGCCCCGAGCTTCTTCAGGATGCGGTAAGTCCCGAGTCGTCCGATCTCGTCGGGCTGTTGGGAAGGGCGGAGGAAGGCGGGGGCGACATCCGCCTCGACCTCCGACCCGGACAAGCAGGTCGCCGAATGCTCCGCGCTGAGGCCGACCGTCTGCTCGCTCTGGTCTGCCGGGCGGGCGACGAGAACCAGCCCGGCGAGCCGAACATGCAACGCCCGCAAGACCTCGCTGCTGTCCTCACCCACGACGGTCCCGTCCCGCAGGGCGACAGCGGTCTCGTGGTTTTGGAGCAGCGAATCCAGAGCGGCTCCGCACGCGGTACACCCTTCGATGTGGGCGGCGATTCGCTCGACCTCCTGCGGCGTGTCGCCGCCGCCGAGCGAGCGCAAGATCGTGGCGTGATCGGGGCAGGCAAGGATGTCGGGCATTGGGACCGCTCCGGACTCGGGGAAGGATGGTTCGTCCCTTAGAGTATGCGCCGGAGAGGCGGAGTGTTACGCGGTCGGATAAATCAGCGCCTGTCAGGGAAGAAGAATTAGCCAGTAGAGTAGGAAAGCGAAGAGTGGTGTTTAGGCCCAGGCCCCGATCGTTTCAGGGTTTCCCCGTATGGAGGTGGTGTCCGCCTCCCGTTGACAGGCCCGATATTTAGGC
>JANXSH010000789.1 GCA_025356615.1 Planctomycetia bacterium
CGGTCCTCGATGCGAAGGCGGCGAGGGACGACGGACCGCAACAACGTGTTGCGGGTGATCGCGCACCACCAGTATCGCAATGCGCAGGCTCGACGAGCGAAGAAGGCCAGACCAACGGTTGAACGCAGCCGGAAGAAGCGGCGACCGCCCAGACGAAAACGCAACAAACGATCTACTGTGAGATCGACGTAGCGCTGTAGTGCTAGGTAGGTCCGAATCGCGTCCCCGGCATTCATGCCGGGGAGCCAGACCACGCCTGAATGGCAACATTTCCAGTCGGTGCGAGATGTGCGTAAAGGAGCCTCCGATGAAACCTGCTGTGTCCCGTCGCGGTTTTACTCTGGTCGAGTTGCTCGTGGTGATTGGGATCCTTGCCATCCTCATCGGCCTGATCGTCCCCGCAGTGCAGAGGGTCCGCGGTTCGGTCGCCCGCCTGAAGTGTCAGAACAACCTCAGGCAGATCGGCATCGGACTCCATTCGTATCACGACACTCGAGGCTCTCTGCCGCCCGGCGTTCAGGGCGATGATTCTCCTTACCCTTTCATGCGTTGGCTCACGCGAATCCTTCCCCACGTCGAGCAAGACGCGCTCTGGACTCGGGCGGTGGAAGCGTACCGCGTGGACGCCAACTTCTCGCACGACCCGCCCCACCCCCTCGCCACGGTCGTATCACTGTTCGGCTGCCCCGCCGACCCGCGCACGTCCCGAGTCGGCCTCGCCAGAGGTACGCTCCCCGTCGCCTTCACCTCCTACCTCGGCGTGGAAGGACGCAACCAGTCGCGCAAGGATGGCTGCCTGTTCATGAACTCTTCCGTTCGGCTCACGGATATCACCGACGGCACCAGTAACACTCTCCTGGTCGGCGAGCGGCCTCCCAGCGCCGACGGCTGGTACGGTTGGTGGTATGCCGGCCAGGGGCTGCCGACAGCAGCGGGAAGCCCGGTACAGTCGAGACTCTATGGTTCCGGGGACATGCTACTGGGCGTGCGCGAGCGGAATACTTCTATGCCCGCCTGCCCCCCCGGACCCTCCGCTTTCGGCCCCGGCCGGTTCGATAATCAATGCGACATGCTCCATTTCTGGAGCCCCCACCTGGGCGGCGGGGCCAATTTCTTGTTCGCCGACGGTTCCGTCCATTTCCTGCCTTATTCAGCCGCTCCGATCATGAGCGCGTTGTCCACACGGAGCGGCGGAGAAGTCGTCACCCTACCCTACTGATGTCCCCTGACGCCACGGCCGCGTATACGATCGACGCGAAGTTCGCCGGGCGCGTCGATTGGGCCATCCACCAGCGCTCGCCAACAAGCCCAACATCATCGTGATCGAGAAGCGCGAGCGACAGCAAGAGCAAGCTCATCCGAATGGCACTTCCAAGCGTTTTCGTGCCCCTCGCGGCGCACCTCGGACACCTTCGCTCTCCCGTTTCCCTGGGAGAGCGGATTTCCTTCCGCTGGGATAGTCGCGTAAGCCTTCCTCGCCTACGCTAATCTTCGTGGGGCCTTCCTCGAGGGTGTGGCAATACTTTCGGGAGGGGCATACGAGCGGAGGACTTAGCCCGACGCGCCAGCGAGGGATGGCTTTCACGTCCTCCGTCGTGGCCTGCTTCCCTCGCTCGCGCGTTTTGAAGTTGCGCCTTTCTAGCTACTTGCCGGGGGGATAATCTCCCCATGATCTCATCCCGCCCGGCGAACGGAGCGGAGCGCCGTTGGTAAGCCGGCCCGCAGCAGTCGGCGCAATCGCTTGCAACCGCCTGGGGTCGCCAGTCTTCCCCCCAGCCACCGCAACTCCTGGTCCTCCCGCTCCGCCCGGACGGCGCGGCACAGTCCCGCCGTTCGCTGCGATTGCCACCATTCCCTCTCTTTCTCCGGTAGTCCCGGCGGGTCCAGCCGACCCCAGCGATACCACTCCAGGTACAGGTACGTCGTCAGCGCCAGGTCGATCCAGCGCTCCACCCGCACAAACTCCGCGAAGCGGTACGCCCAATGCCTCGAAGTTAAGCGGGAGTGAAAAAGCCGCAGGTGGTTGATAGGAATAGGGTTACTACGACCTACCTCACAACCACCGTGCGACCATGACTCATT
>JANXSH010000812.1 GCA_025356615.1 Planctomycetia bacterium
CGAAGTAAGCGGCTCCTCGTTCTCGCGCCCGATCCTATACAGTACAACGAACGGTAGACGATCGCCCTTGCCGCGTTCCTCGGAGAAGTGAACCATGCGCCGATTCCTTTTCGCCTTGCTCCTCCTGGCGAGCCTCCACGAAACGCCCTTCCAGGCTGCTGCACCGCCGGTACTCGATCAAGTCATCGGCTTTACCGAACTGCGGACCAACCTGCCGGGTGGCCGGCATGCGAACGTCCGCACGATGCGCGCGGCGGTCATGAAGGGGGACGGTTCCGGTCGGCGGGTGCTGGCGGCGGGCCTCGTCCGAGAAGTGGACGCATGGACGCAATTCGCGGGCTGGTCGCCGGACGGCCGGGTCGCGATCCTCGGGCGGGGCTGGCAGAGTCCCGAGAACGCGAAGTGGGAGGAGCAACACCGCACCTTCCGCTTCACCAAGGACCACACGCTCTACGACACCTTCCTTCTCGACCTGGGCACCAGCCGGGCGACGAACGTGACCGCGATCGATCGCGTCAGCTTCTACAACAGCGGCGTGTTCTTCTGGCCCAACGACCCGACCAGGCTCGGCTTCACGGCGCTGATCGACGGCAACTCGCACCCCTTTCGCATGGGCCGCGATGGCCGCAACAAGGTAGACCTGACGATGGGGGCGAAGGAGTTCACCTACGGGTTCAGCAGTTCGGGCGACGGCAAGCGAATCGCCTATCACAAGAACTACCAGGTCTACCTCGCCGACGCCGACGGCTCGAAGGCGACGAAGGTTCAGTCGGGCAAGCCGTTCAACTTCGGGCCGACGTGGTCGCCGGATGGCAAGTGGGTGCTGTTCGTCAGCGGTGAACACTACGACTGTCACCCGCACATCGTCCGCGCCGACGGCACAGGGCTGAAGAAGCTCGCCGATCGCGGAGGCTACCGAGGGGTGATCGAGTTCCTCGACGTGCCCGACTTTCATGGTGGCAGCAGCGACACGCCCGCCTGGTCCGCTGACGCCCAATCGGTCTTCTATACCGCCCAGGTGGGCAAGAGCGTCGAACTCTTCCAGGTGACGCTCGACGGCAAGAGGACCCGACTCACGAAGTCCCCGGCGGGGACACTCCACTACCACCCCGTCCCGTCGCCGGATGGCGAATGGCTCGCATTCGGCTCGAAGCGCGACGGCGTGCGTCAACTGTTCGTCATGCGGCTGGCCGACCGCGTCGAGAGGCGACTCACGAACCTGAAAACGGGGTATGGCGCGATCTGGCCGCACTGGCAACCGGCGGGGGTGGTGCGGAGGAGAATGGCCCCGTGATCGGCCTTACTTCTTCGCTCCCCCGGCGATCACCGTCACCCACAGGTCGGCCGTCTCGCCAAACTCTTTCAGACTCGCGGTGGCGATCCGTTGGAGCTTCGCTGGTCCCTTCGCCTTGCCCACGATGCGAAACGATCCGGCCGTTTGCATTTCCGCGCGTAGGCGAAGCGTGATACCCTTCGCGTCGCCGATGACGGTTGCTTTCACCCCAACGGGAAGACCTTCGGCGAATACCTCGATCTCGTCTTTGAAACCGTTGCGCCGTACCACAGTCACGGGGATGTCGAGCGGCTTGCCGGGCGCGACGGTGAAGCGGTCGGCGGCCACCGTGAGGGCGAAGTCCGGCTCGGGGTGGACGGCCCGCAGGCGGAACAGGTGCCGCGCACTCCCCTCGTCATACTGGTCACGCACCTCGACCCGGTAGGTGCCGTCGGCAGGTGGCGTGAAGGACAACTCCAGGTCGCGATCCGGCGTGGCCGGTTCGGCGCGGGCGAGCTGCTTGCCGGTCGCGTCGAGGATGCGCAGCACCGGCACGAGGGGAAAGCCGAGTGTCTGTGCCTCGACCTGGAACGTCAGGGGTCGGCCCTTCTTGCCCGCGAAGCGATACCCCGCCTTGCCCTCGCGGCTCGCCAATCGGCCCGTCAGCGTGAACGGCGTCACGAACGGCTCGGTGAACTTCGCCCCTAGCGCGGTGTCGTCGTGCGTGGCGTGTGGCTCCAGGCGCACGCGGACCGTGTTGGCGACCTGCGGAGAGGAGACGGTCCAATGACCCTGATCGTCGCTCTTGGGCACCGTCTGGTCACGATCCGGCAGGTTCCAGCCGACGAGACGCATCTTGCCGGGCTTCGCCCGAGAGACGGCGAGCGGTAGGGCGTGGTCGGCGAATCCGCCCGTCGTGATCGTCAGGCGATAGACGTAGTTGTCCCCGCCGGCGAAGCCGATGGTGCCGTCGGGCTGTTCGGGAAAGGCGAAGACGCGGACGATGTAGGTGCCGTCCTTCGGGACCGTGAACGTCACCTGCGGGTCGAGGCCGCGAAAGTCGTGGTTCTGATCCAGCACCCCGCCGGTCGCCGAGAGTACCTGGAGGATCGCGTCCATCGGTGACTTCAGCGTGTGGTTGGCCTCCAGCGAGGCGACGAGCGTTTGGCCCTTCTTCGCCTCGATCATAAAGCAATCGACATCGCCACTCTTCTGGAGCCGACCGTTGACGACGACGCCCGGCCCCTTCAGAGGTTGGGCATTGGCCGGGTCGTCGTTCGGCTCCTTCTCGGCGACTTCGGGCAATGTTCCGACGAGGAAGGGTCGAAGGTTCCCGCCGCCCTCCTTGTCGTGGGCGCGCAGCCAGTAGACGCCGGGGGCGACATCCGCCGCGATCGCGACGGTCAACTCGCCCTTCTGCTTGCCGGGGGTGACGGTCAATCCCTTGCTGGCCCAGACCTGCACCGGCCAGGCGAACGTCCCCGCCGCGACCACCGAAACCTTGGTCCCGCGCTGACCACCGGCGGGGAAGAGGTGGGTGATGTTGGGAGGAGCGGCGTCGGCCATCGAGCAGACGGTGAGGGTCAACAGGAGGCATGAAAGGCGGGTCATGGCGGGCATCATCCCATCAATTCGCGAATCGGCGTCGGGTCGCTGACGAGGTGCGTCGGTCGGCCCGTTTGCGTGTACAGGATCTTGTTCGGGTCGATGCCGAGCTTGCTGTAGATGGTCGAGACGAAGCTCTCCGGGGACAGGACGCGATCGACGGCGGAGAAGCCCTTGGCGTCGGTCGCCCCGACCACTTGCCCGCCGGGGGTGCCGCCGCCCGCGAAGACGACGCTCATGGCGTTGGACCAGTGGTCCCGGCCCGCGTCCTTGTTGATCTGCGGCGTCCGACCGAACTCGCCGAGGGCGACGACGAGCGTGGTGTCGAGGAGGCCGCGTTGACGGAGATCCTGGACCAGGGCAGAGAACACTTGATCCCACTCGGGGAGGCGCTTCTTCAGCGTGCTGAATAGCTTCGTGTGGTGGTCCCAACCCCCGTCGGCCAGGGTGATGAACGGCACCCCCGCCTCCACGAGTCGGCGGGCGAGCAGGGCGCGCTGGCCGAAGGCGTTGCGGCCATACGTCTCCCGGACGCGGTCCGGCTCTCGGCCAATGTCGAAGGCCGCCTGCGCCTCGCGCGAGGACATCAGTTGATGGGCCTGCTTGTAGTGTTCATCCAGAAACGGGGCGGGGTCGAGCGCCGAATGGTCGAGCAAGCGCTGGAAGCGATCGACCTCGTTGCGCGTCGCCGTCCGGCTGGCGAAGCGCTCGCCGCTCAACCCGCGCGGCAGGGCCACGTCGCGGACCCGGAAGTCGGCCCCGTTGGGGTTGTCGGGCACGACGAACGGGGCGTACTTCGACCCCAGGAAGTTCGGCCCGCCGGAACGGGTCATGCTCGGCATCGAGAAGTACGCCGGGAGGCCCGCAGGCGCGCCCTTCTCGGCGGCGGTCACGGAGCCGAGACTCGGGTGGAAGCTGACGAACGCCCCGCAGCCGACGGGGATGCGCGGCGGCGCGCCGGTCATCATGTAGTGGTTGCCGGCCCCGTGGTTGCCCTGGTCGTGGCGGATCGAGCGGACGACGGCCAGCTCGTTGGCGATCCCGGCCATCCGGGTCATGTGTTCGGAGAAGCGTGCCCCGGTGATGCGGGTGGCGATCGAGGAGAACTCACCGCGGAACTCGACCGGCGCGGTCGGCTTGGGGTCGAACGTCTCGTAGTGCGTCGGCCCGCCGTCCATCCAGATCAGGATGCAACTCTTCGCCTTACCGGACGACCCGGCCTTGCTCTTGTCTTCCGGCGCGCGAGCGCGCAGCGCGGAGGCCAGCCCGCCACCCAGGAGCGTTCCCAGCCCGAGTTGCAGGCAGTCGCGTCGGGTCATTCCGGCGCAGTTCCGATGCAGTGCCATATGCTCACCCCTCATCCACGATCTCAGTATTGCTGTCCGATCCGGTTCCCCTCGCCCCTGTACTCAGGGGAGAGGGGTTAGGGGTGAGGGGTTCTTTCGAGTGACATAGCCTGAACCCCCTCACCCCCGACCCCTCTCCCCCTGAGTACAGGGGGAGAGGGGAGCAATCACCCCCTCAATCGTTGAACACGAA
>JANXSH010000825.1 GCA_025356615.1 Planctomycetia bacterium
CGGCGACGGCCCCGGCGACCACGCCCGCGCCATGTCCGCCTGGTTAACAGGTGCCCAGGCGCGCAAGACCGCCGGGGCGCGACGACCGCGGCGGCGTCGAGGGACGGCAGCATCGCCTCGAGCAACGGGAGCGATAGGCTCACGCCGAGGCCACGCAGGACGGTTCGTCGGGACAACTGAGTCATTTTCCGGCTCCCTTGGCTCGCCTGAACACCAAACACCAAACACTAAACACCAAGCACTAATTACCTTTGGATCGCCGTTTCAGGAACGGGTCGCTCTTGACGATCTCGAGGATCAGATGACGGAATCGGTAGTCGTTCTTCGCCACGTTCGCCGTGACTTCCTCGACGAAGCAGCGGTCGGTGCGCTCGGTGCCTCGCCCGATGGCGTAGGTCATGACCTTCTCGGTCAACGTCTTCGCGAACACGTCCTTCTTCTCGACGAGGATCGTGCGAAGCTCTGCGGGGCCGTCGAACTTCTTGCCATCGGGCAGGACGCCACTGGCGTCGATCTTATGTTTGCCCTCGGTCGTGCGCCAGGCACCAATGGCGCTGAAGTTCTCGAAGCCGAAGCCGAGCGGATCCATGCGGGCATGGCACCCGGCACAGGTCGGGTTGGCGCGGTGCTGCTCGAGTTGCTGGCGCATCGTGCCCTTCAGCTCCCCCTCTTCCTTCAGCTCATCGACGTTTTCGGGCGGAGGCGGTGGGGGGGTGCCGAGGATGTTCTCGAGGATCCACTTGCCGCGCTTCACGGGAGAGGTTCGCGTCGGGTTGCTCGTCACCGCGAGGACGCTCGCATGGGTCAGGATGCCGCCACGCGGCGAACCCTTCAGGCTCACCTTCTGGAAGTCCGTGCCCTTGATGTCCGCGATGCCGTAGAACTTCGCGAGTTCCTCATTAACGAAAGTATAGTCGCCGTCGAGGAAGTCGGTCAGCGGGCGGTCCTGGCGCAGGACGTGGAGGAAGAATTCCTCCGTCTCGCGCAGCATGGCCGAGCGCAACGTCGGCGTGAACGTCGGGAACCGCTTGGGGTCGGGGCTGAGCCCGGTGAGGTTACGGAGGTTGAGCCACTGGAAGGCGAAGTTCCGCGCCAGGGCGACCGCCTTCTTGTCGTCGAGCATGCGCTTGACCTGGGCCTCGAGCGTCGCCGACTCGTGGAGCTTGTTCTGGCCCGCGAGGCGGGAGAGTTCCTCGTCGGGCATGCTGGACCAGAGGAAGTAGGAGAGGCGCGAGGCGAGTTCGTAATCGTTCAGCGGCCCGGTCTTCTCGCCGTGGCGATCGAGTTCGACGCGGAAGAGGAAGTGCGGCGAGACGAGGATTGCCTGGAACGCCAGTTTCATGCCGACGATCGACTCGTCACCCTGTTCTCGGACCCGCTCGACCAATCGCACCAGTCGCTTGACCTCGTCGTCGGTCGCGGGCCGACGCCACGCCCGGCTGGCGAACTGCTTCAGGTTGTGCGGTGTTGCGCCCTTGTCGCCCGGCTGTTTGGGCATCAGGATCTTGCGCGATTCGGGTTTACGGAACGCCTCCTCGATTACCTTCTCGGCGGCCGTGAGGTACTTCTCCATGAGCAGCGACGGGATGGTCAGCACGTCGCCGATGTTGTCGAAGCCGTTGCCCACGTCGTCGGCGGGGAAGTCCTTGGCGGGCCGGGAATCGACGCCGACGAGGTCGCGAATCGTGTTGTCGTACTCGGCCCGATTGAGGCGGCGGATCGTGACGCGGGCGAGCTGCCGCGGCCCGGTACACTTCGCCTCGAAGACGACCGCCTCGAGCCAGCGGTTCAACAGTTCCATCTCGACGGCGGTCGGCTTCTTCTGGCCCTCGGGCGGCATCTCGCCGGAGCGGAGGTGGTCGCCGACGCGCTCCCAGAGGGCGAGCTTCTTGCGGATCGCGTCGTCGGTCTTGTCCTTGTCGAGCGCGACCTTCCCGCTCGGCTTGGCGCTGGTGTGGCAGCGCATGCAATACTTATCGATGAGCGGGGCGATGTCCTTCTCGTAACTCGGCTTCGTGGAGGCTGGCGGTTGGTCCGCATGTCGGGCGAGCGCCAGGGACTTCAGCCCGCCGGATACGACCGTTCGTGACTCGCCGGGACGTTTAGCTCGTAGGGCGAGGATGCCCGCCGTCGCGGTGCCGACCAGGGCGAACCCGGCGACGAGAATCGCCGCATAGATTCCGACGCGGGGCCAGGCCGAGGCGGGCCGGCGCGCTTGCATGACGATGCCGCACCCCGTGCAACGCAAAGAGCGAGTCAGCCAGTCGGCGGGCACGCGCAGGGCGCGTTTGCAGCCGGGGCACTTCGTCTGGTGCATGGCAACCGTCATCGGCGCGTGTCTCGTGAGGCGGGTCGTGGTGAGTATAGTCTAGGTCAAAGGCGGATGATTTTCGAGCGTTTCGTGATCTCTTCGGCGGGAATCAGGTCGCCACGGCCGGATCCGGGGCATATCGAGCAAGCTTCCTCCCAGTCATTCGGGGTTTTGAGGTTGCTCTCCCAGAACGGCCAGGTCCGGCACTGCGGCGGGCGGACACCATAGATCGTACAGCCTTTGCCGCGTTCGTAGAAGGTGCAATCCCCGTTGAGTTTCTCGCGGAGGCTCAGCCCCCGGCTGCCCGCCTTCGTGTACAGGGCGCGGACCTCCTCGATCGGCTCGCCGCGAAACTCCGCGATGGCGGCGAGGTCGGCGTCATCGACCCAGACGTGCCCCGGCTCGCCGGTGCAGCAGTCGCCGCACTGCGTGCAGGTGAAACGGAGGCCGTCTCGATACCAGGGAGCGGTCATTGCGAGTGTCCGGATTCGCGGGCCGATGGTCGCCCTTATTGTAACCATCGGAACCGGGAGTTGGTAGCGGACCCGTTGACCGATTCGCCCGATTCGGGCATGAATGGAGCGGGTCAACAGGCCGAGGTGAACGACCCTGGGTCCCGTGACAGCCGCGTTCTGCCCGATGCCGCCGCAGATTGTCACGAACGCGAAGTGACCCCACTCCTGTAACTTGCACTTCGATTGTCGCCTGACATTTCTCGAGCTATCTTCTTGCTGAGTGTTCCTACGTGTGTTACATTAACCTTTCTAGGAGTTACGCAGTTGATGGGTTTTGTACACTATCAGCCGGTCACTCTGTGACGGTTGGGACGACTATTACCCCGGCCCGAAATATTGTCAATAATTACGGCCCTGCGGCGTATTGGGCGCAGGGGTGACGGAAGTAGCTCTTGACGTGTTCGGGCAGGTGCAGCAGCCCGCGCATGAATCGCTGGATTCGGGACCGTAGCTCT
>JANXSH010000844.1 GCA_025356615.1 Planctomycetia bacterium
GTTGGCGGCGTAGCTCAGGGGTTAGAGCAGGGTCTTCATAAGGCCAAGGTCACTGGTTCAAATCCAGTCGCCGCTACTCGGTTGGACGGACAGCCCTTCGACCAGGACATCGAAGGTCTTTCTCATGGTTGGATGAAGAGTCTCGGCGCGAACCAGCTGGCCCAGGTAATTGGGGAGCGAGTGACGACGATCGTGATCGTCCGGCTATCGGATCGCGTTGCAGTCTGACCACTACACGCCCCTCTCTATTTCACCTGGGCCGATTTTTCTCGCGCCTCCGATTGACGCCGGGCACTTCCCATGCCTATCATATCCAGATAAGTCTTCACTCCTACCGACGATCTTTCGAGGATGCCGTCATGAAGCCCCTCTTCCGAGGCTGGCTCTCCCTGTGCCTGGCAACGGGCTTCTTGCTCGCCATCGTGCAACCCGCTCTGGCCCAGAAGGCGACCGGCGGATTCACCGGGACGAACATCGGCAACCCGCCGAACAACAACATCGGCAACCCTCCCAACGGCGGGAACTTCACCGGACAACCGGGGTTCAATGGCGGCAACCCCAACGGCGGCAACGCCACGGGAAACTCGTCCAACGATTCGCTCGGCACGAACAACGCGAATAACGCGGCCGCTGCGAACGCAGTCTCGGGTTTTGGCAGCGGGATGATCGTCGCCGGCATCGGCATGATCCTCGCCGGACTCGCCCTCACGGGCGGCGTGATCTTCTTGGCCCTCCAGGGGCAGAAGACGAGCTACGCCGGCGGGGCCACCCGCCGCCGCAAGAAGCGCCGCGACGCCGACGACTGACCTCGCTACGGGTCATCGCGCCCAGACGCCGTTGACCTGCGGCATGAGTCCTGTCATGATTCTCGTCCTCCGGGAACGAATCCTGATGAGGACTCCTGACGATGGACCGTCTCGTACCGCGCTCGCTCTCCGCCTGGACCCTCGGCCTCTGGCGCGATGTCCTCTTCCCCGGCCCCTCCTCCGCCGTGCAGGCTCCGGGCCGGGCACTCGTCGTCCTCGTCTTGCTCCTCCTCCCCGCCGTGATCCTCTACCCCGGCCTGGATTATCGGCTCTTGGAGCCGGACGAGAGCCGCTACGCCGAGATCCCGCGCGAGATGCTCGCGCGCGGTGAGTGGGTCGTGCCCACCCTCCAGGGCGAACCGTACCTCGACAAGCCGCCGCTGTTCTACTGGCTCGTGATGGCGAGTTATCAAGTGTTCGGCGTCCACGATTGGGCGGCTCGCCTCGTCCCCGCCGTCGCGGCCCATCTCACGATCTTGCTGGTCTACCTCCTCGGGCGGCGCAGCCTCGGCGCGACGCCCGCCCTGGTCGCCGCGCTCGTCCTCGCGCTCGCTCCGGGGTTCGCGAGCGTCGCCCGGCTGCTGATCCTCGACGGACTCCTGGCGATGCTCGTCACACTCGC
Source organism: Planctomycetia bacterium (assembly GCA_025356615.1). Lineage (GTDB taxonomy): Bacteria > Planctomycetota > Planctomycetia > Gemmatales > Gemmataceae > JANXSH01. The sequence continues at coordinate 1,429 of JANXSH010000844.1, forward strand.
CGCCCTCGCAGCCTTCGAGGCGGTTCGCGGGGATCGCCTGCGCTGGGGTTGGTGGCTCCTCGCGGCCGTCGCGTCCGGGCTGGGCGTCCTGACGAAGGGGCCGATCGCCCTCGTCCTCCTCGTGCCGCCCTTGTGGATGTACCGGCGACTCTCGGGGCGGGGGGTGTCCCCCGGTTGGCGGGGTTGGCTCCTCTTCGGCCTCGTCGTTATGGCGATCGCCCTGCCGTGGTACGTCGCGCTGGCATCGCGATTGCCCGGCTTCGTGCGCTACTTCTTCTGGGAACACAACCTCCAGCGGTTCCTCGCGCCGGGGATGCACGTCCGGGGCATCTGGTTCTACGTCCCCGTCCTCGCGCTGATGCTCCTGCCCGGATCGCTGCTCCTGCTGCCCGCCTCGCGGTTCCTCCTCGGGTCGGGGGACGCCGAGAAGCGCAGCCCCGAACTGGGCTACCACCTGCTCCTGGGCTTCTGGTGCGTCGGCTTCTTCACGCTCTCGTCGTGCAAACTGCCGACGTACATCCTGCCGGCGCTGCCCTTCTTCTGCCTCGCGCTTGGATACTTCCTCGTCCTCTCGGGCCGGCACCGGGGACGGGGCGTCCGGTGTGCCGCCGTCGCGTCCTTCCTGATCGTGGTCGTCGGGCACTCCCTCGCGCTGCCCTGGTACGCCGCCTACCGTTCGCCGATGAGTCGGCCCGGCGAGATCCTCGCGATGTGCGCGGACCGAGAGACGCCGATCGTCTGCTACCCGCGCAACTGCGACTCGATCGCGTTCTACCTCGCGCGCGACGACCTGCGCGTGTACCGCAGCAAGGAAATCGAGGAGTTGCGGACGCTCGTCCGCACGCAGCCGAGGACGGTCATCCTGTGTACCCACCGGCACTCGTTGGCGGGGTTGCGCCAGCTGCTGCCGCCGGAGGTCCGCGTCGTCCGCGAGATGCGCCTGGGCCTCGCCGACATCCCCGGCGTCCCGAAGCGACTCATGAAGCCGCTCGCCCGGCTCCTGGGCGAGACGGCGCTGGGCCTCAGCGACCTCGCCGTGATCGAAGCCCCCGGCTGGCGCGAGGCCGCTCGCGGGGCAGGGTCAAAACTGGTTCAACATGCCGAGGTAGGAGCTGTAGAGTCGGACGATGGCGATGATGATGAATAGCCCGACGCACCCCCAGATGGCGTAGCCCGCGAGCGTGGTCAGGATGGCGAGCCGCCGCGACGCTTCGTCGTGGTAGTGGTCGCCCTGATGGCGCAAGACGGCGTCGAGGGTGCCGGACTCCTCGGCGACGGCGATGCTGTGCATGAGGTCTTCGGGGAACAGGTTCGTCCGCCCCAGCGCGAACGTCAGGTCGTCGCCGCGCTCGATGTCGGCGAGTACGCCGTCGGTGGCCGCGACGAACGCCTGATTGCCCGCCGCCCGCATGCTGAGACGGACCGCCTTGCCGAGCGACATGCCCGTCTCGGTCGTGAGCCGTAGCGCAAGACAGAATCGCCCCAACGCCAGCGCCCGCAGACACGGCCCCAGAGCCGGGAGGCCGAGCAGCTTCCGATCGACGCTGGCGCGGTTCGCCATCGCCCGGCGGGTGAGGTAGTAGACCGCGAACAGCCCGCCGAGGGTTCCGAAAACGACGCCGAGGAAGATCAGCGCCCCGCTGCCGCCCAGGAGTCCCAGGCCGAGCGGGTCGTACTTCTGGCCCCCGGAGTTGTTCGCCGGGAGCAGGCCCAGGAAGAAGATGAGCAGCGCGAGGACGAAGACGGCGAGGACGAACTGCACGACCGGCCAGGTGATACGTCCGACGAATTCGCGCTTCAGCTTCTGTTGGCGGACGAAGTATCGCTCCAGTTCGCCGAAGATTTCGGCGAGCATCCCCGCGCGCTCGCCGACGGTGGCGAGGCTGATGAACAGCGGCGGGAAGCGGCCCGCCTGCGCCTTCAGGGCGGACTCGAGCGAGTCGCCGCGACGCAGGTCCGCAGCGATCAGCCCGGCGACCTCGCTCATCGCGCCCGCCCCGCGCTTGTGCTGGTGCGCGAAGGCATCGACGAGCGTCAGCCCCGCGCCGAGGTAGTGCTTGAGCGATCGGCACAATTCGAGCAGCGCCGTTAGCGAGAGGCGTGAGGAGAACATGGGGTGGCCTTCTGTGTCCGACCGAACCGGAAGCATGAGCAACGGTAGGATCAATCTATTACTTTGGCAGGTGAGGGGATCATGAGAGGGCGAGGGACGGAAGTAGGAGCAAGGCAAAGAAGGGACACGGATGCTGTGAACGGGGTGGTCCTGGCACGCAAACCCCGCGTTTCACGCGGGGCTACATTACGGGGACCACCCTCCGGGTTCAGAGGTGCGTGCCTCACCTGGGGCTCGGGCGACTCCGACTCATGGGGAGGTGGGCGCATGACCCCCGAACCCGGTAGGGTGGTCCCCGTAATGTATCCCCGCGTGAAGCGCAGCGCAACGCGGGGGTGGCGTGTCAAGTATCCCCAGAATCCGTTGACGCACCCGTCCCATTTTCTTCTCTTGCTCGCGGTCACGCACTCGGCTATACGGCATCGGGGGGGCCATTCTCGACGGGGGTCGATGGAGGGTGGGTTATGTGGCGACTATGCGCGATTGCCGTCGTTGTGTTCCTGGGAGCCGGTTGCGCCTCGGATGGTCAAAAACACTGGTATGACGAGGCTCTCAAAGACGCCTGCGGGGAGAACCAGGAGATGCGCGGGTTCAATTCCGACGCGAGTCGGAACAGGTGATTCGTCGCAGCGATCATCTCACGCCCAACACGACGCCCGTCACCTCACCGAAGCCGACGCGGTAGCCGTCTCCCTGACACCAGGCGGTCATCGTGACGCGGTCGCCGTCCTCGAGGAATCGTCGCGTCTGACCGTTCGCCAAGGTGATGGGCTTCGTGCCGCGCCAGGTGCGTTCGAGCAGGCAGCCTGCCGACTCCGGCGTCGGGCCGCTGATCGTGCCGGAGGCGAGCAGGTCGCCGGGCCGGAGCGGGCAGCCGTTGACCGTGTGATGCGCCACCTGTTGGCCGAGGCTCCAGTACAAGTGGGAGAAGTTGGAGACGCACACGGTCGTCGCCTCGCCGTCTATCGGCTGGATCGAGACTTCGAGTCGGATGTCGAACGTCGTCCGACCGTGCTGATGCAAGTATGGCAAAGGCTTAGGATCCTGCGTCGGCCCCGCTTTTCGGAACGGCTCGAGCGCCTCGATCGAGACGACCCACGGCGAGATGCTCGTGGCGAAATTCTTCGCGAGGAACGGCCCGAGCGGCTGATATTCCCACGCCTGCACGTCGCGGGCACTCCAGTCGTTGAGCAGCACGAGGCCGAACAGGTGGTCTTCGGCATCTTCGATGGGGATCGGGTCGCCGCGCGTGTTCCCCGGCCCGACGATGGCGGCCATCTCCAGTTCGTAGTCGAGCGATTTGGTCGGCCCGAATGCTGGCGGTGCTGCCGGGTCCGGGCGCGTCTGGCCGAGGGGCCGTCGAACTTCGGTCCCGCTGACGACGATGCTCGACGCCCTGCCGTGGTAGGCGACGGGCAGGTGGACCCAGTTCGGCATCAGGGCGTTTTCCGCGCCGCGCAGCATGGTGCCGACGTTCGTCGCGTGCTCCTTCGACGAGTAGAAATCCGTGTAGTCGCCGACCGTCACGGGCAGGAGCATCGTCACCTCGCTCTGGGGCACGAGCAAGGTCTCCCGGAGCCGAGGATCGTCGCGTAGCGTCGGCTCCTCGGCGGAGAGCAGCCGCCCGACGCGCTCGCGCGCGGCGCTCCACGCCGACAGGCCGGCAGCGGCGAAGGCGTTGAAATCCGGCCCGGCGAAGAACGCCTTGCTGGGCAATAACCCCTCGCGCGAGGCGAGTGTCAGGTCGAAGACGTGCGCGCCGATGGCGACCCCGGCGTGCGTCTCACCCGCGCGGAGCATCATGCCGTAGGGGAGGTTCTGGATCGGGAAGTGCGACTCCGCAGGCACCTCGAGCCAGGAGCTTCGGGCGGCGTGGTCGGTGAGGTTCATCGTGGTGGCTCCAAGAGGATTCGCCCCGCTAGACCTCACCCCCCCAGCCCCCTCTCCCGCAAGGAGAGGGGGAGCCGGAGAGGGTATTGCTCCCCCCTATCCTTGCGGGAGAGGGGGGTTGGGGGGGTGAGGTCTTCGCAGCGTCAATGGGCGACTATCAAATTCTTTCACAGCCAGCCGAGCGCCCGGAGGTCGTCGCGCGGCTCGTCGAAACTACAGCAGCCGAAGGACAGCAGCGAGGTCCGCCCCGCCTGGGCGACTTGCTCCGTAGTCGCTTTCAGGTCGCGCCAGGCGAGGTGGTCGTCGGTGAACGAGAACTGACACGGATCCTCTTCCTCGAGGATCTCCTGGAGCGTCGTCGGCGAGAGCGGGTGGACCTGCCCCAGGACGCCCGCGAGGAAGAGGTTGATGAACCCGTGCATGCGTGCCTGGAGGTCGGCGTCGAAGCGCGGCAACGGGTGGTGTAGCCCGGCGGTCGCCTTCATCGGCACGCCGGCGCGGAGGCACTGGGCCAGCGCCAGCGCGACGCGCGAGCAACTCGGGAAGGCCGACGCCTCGAGGCCGCCCATGCGGAGTTTGTAACCCGCGAGGGCGGCGAACGGCGTCTCCTGGATCGCGGAGAGCAGGCCGTCGAGGCGATCGACATCGTCGGGCGGTGCCTCAAGGAACAGTGCCATTCTACTGATGACGGTGGCCTCGGCGACTGCGGCGAGCAGGTCGCGAAGGCGGTGTTCGTAGGACAACAACTCGACGGGCAACTTCGTCTCCAACACCGCCACGACGACCTTGCCGCCGTGCCTCTCGCGGCAGGCGTCGATGTCCGCGCGGTCGGCGTCCAGCCCCGCCATGAACTCCCCGCCGCTCGCTCCGCCTCGCCCCAGGGCGCTGATGCGGATCGGCTGCGCGGACGCCGCGATCTGTTTCGAGAACGCCGCCAACTCGCCGAGACGGGCGGCGGGGCAGACGAAGTTGCCCAACATCCAGGCGTCCGGCTCCGCCCGATAGCGAAGGTAGTTCCCCATCGCCTGATTCATCGGCAGCTTCGCGGGCGGAAACAACCCGGCGTAGTCGATCACGCCCGTGAGGAGGGTTTGGAGGCTCTGTGCGATCATGGTTGCGTGCCCCCTGCGGCCTTCGCCGCCAGTTCGCCGGGTTGCCAGAGGCGGAATTGCCACTCTTCGCGGGTACTACTGCGGCGGACGCGCCGCACGACGCGGCGTGGGTGGCCGTCCCTGGAGTCGAAGGCGACGGCGAGGAAATTCTTGCCGCCCGACGTTTCCTGGTCCTCCAGGAGCTCCGCGATGTGCTGGAAGATCGCGGGCATGTCGCGCGGCCTCTGACGCTCCGCGTTGACTCCCGCCAACCCGAGCAACGTCCCGATCGCGGGGGCGGCGTGGACGACCTCTCCCTCGCAGACTGCGAACGTCGCCTTGCCCTCGCGGACGAGCACGATGTGTCGCTCGGCGAGCTGGTCGCCGTCGTAGCGGATCGAGAACGTCAAGTCGTAGTCCGTCGGCCCCGCCGATTCCCACAGCGTGCGGCTCCTGTCGAGTTCTTCCGCCGTCAACTGCTGCCCGAGGTTGTAGACGATGGGCAACGTCACGCCCGTCACGGCCAGGGTGATGAGGCCGACGAAGAACGCGATCCAGCCGCGTGATCGGGTGGGGCGATGAATGCCGGGAGGCGAGGAGGTCATGGCGGGAATCCTGAATCTCATGGGCGTTGATACTGTCCGAAATCCGGTCCCCCTCGCCCCTGTACTCAGGGGAGAGGGGTTAGGGGTGAGGGGTTCTTCGGTCGCTGACCCAACCCCCTCACCCCCGACCCCTCTCCCCCTGATACACGTACCCACTGTCGCTGTCTCATTTTTCCAGGGCGGATTTCGGGACAGCTTCAGCGGGTGTGTGTATGAGTACAGGGGGAGAGGGGAGCAGTCCCCTTAAT
>JANXSH010000894.1 GCA_025356615.1 Planctomycetia bacterium
CCCGGCCCAAGGCGAGTCGGTAGCCCAGAGACACCCGCCCGCCGTCGTCGGCCTTCGTGTCGGCCAGGAGCCGCTGGGCGAAGTGCAGGGACTGCTCTCGCACGAAGGGGTGGTTCAGGAGGAACAAGGCCTGCGAGGTCACCGTGGTGTCGTTCCTGACCGCCGTGACGCCGTTGGGGTCTGAGCCATCGAACAAGGCGATCACGTCTGGCACGGCATTCCGCACCACGGGCAGGTAGATGCTCCGTCGCACGGAGGTCGTGTAGACCGGATGATCGGTCTGCACCCTGTTGGGTCGGAGGTAATCTCGGCTCGCGATGATGACCTCTCCCTCCTTGAAGAGCAACTCGCCGGAATCACCCCCGCCCGTGGCGCGGTCGAGCCTTCCGCTCACGGCGAGGAGGCCGTCGCGGAGCGATTCGCCGTCGAGACGGCGCAACGGCATCCGCCACAGCAAGCGGTCGTTCGGGTCGGTTTTGAGAGCCAAGGCGTCGGGCTTGCCGCTCGTCTGGTACGCGGCGGACAACACGATGAGCCGGTGCAACCCCTTGACCGACCAGCCGGACTTCACGAACTCGCCGGCCAGCCAGTCGAGCAATTTCGGATGCGAGGGCATTTCGCCCCGCACCCCGAAGTTGTCGGACGTGGCGACCAGCCCCGTGCCGAAGTGATGTTGCCAGACCCGGTTCGCCATGACCCGCGCCGTCAAGGGATTGTTCCTCGACGCGATCCAGCGGGCCAACTCCAGCCGCCCGCTCTGCGAGGTCGTGATTGGCGAGTGGCCCTCGCCAGCGACGATCTGGAGGAACCGCCGGGGTGCCAGCACGCCGGGCGTATGCCGATTGCCCCGGAGAGCGACCCGAAGGTTGGTCGGCCTCCCTTCGACCGGGGCCATCACCTTGACCGGCTTCTGGCCGGCAGTCAGCACCAGAGGTATCTCGTTCCAGAAGCTCGGACTCGGCCCGCCGTCGAACACCTCGATGCCCCGGAAGATGCCGGCGAGGGAGTAGTAGTCGGCGGTCGGGATGGGGTCGAATTTGTGATCGTGGCACCTCGCACAACTCACCGTCAGCCCCAGGAACGCCCGGCCCGTCGTGTCGATCTGGTCGTCCACCATGTCGAGTTTGTTCTGCTCCTTGTCGGCCTCCGCCAACGCCTTCGGCCCGACCATGAGGAACCCCGTGGCGATGACCTTGTCGGCATCCCGGCTCAGAACGCCAGTCGGGGGCAACTGGTCGCCGGCCAGTTGCTCGATGATGAATCGGTCGTAGGGCTTGTCGGAGTTGAAAGCCCGCACGACGTAATCCCGGTAGCGCCACGCATATCGCATGACCGCGTTGGCGTCGTCGGCGGTGGTTTCCGCGTACCGCGCCACGTCGAGCCAGTGTCGGCCCCACCGCTCGCCGTAGTGGGGCGAGTCGAGTAAACGGTCCACGACGCGAGCCAAGGCGTCGGGCCGATCGTCCTTCAGGAAGGCGTCGATCTCTTCGGTCGTCGGCGGCAGGCCGGTCAGGTCGAACGTTACCCGGCGAATGAGCGTCCGCCTGTCGGCGGGCGGGGCCGGCTTCAGCCCGGCGGCCTCGAGACGGGCCAGCACGAAGCGGTCCAGCGGCGTCTTGGCCCACGCCTCGTCCTTCACCGGCGGCGGCGACACGGATTCGACCGGCTGGAACGCCCAGAACTGCTTCTGTTCAGCGGTGAAGGTCGCCTTGCTCTGGGGCAAGACGGCGGGATGGACGAACCCGTACCGCTCGGACAGCCCTATCTCGACGGCCGTGCGGTCCTCGTCGCGCAGCGGGGCGTTGTACACGACGATATCACCCACGTCTCCCCGAAGGTGGCCGCACCAGCTCAACGCCCTGCCGAGGTACAGGCCGATGTCGTCCCGGTGGCGGATGTCGGGGACCGTGTCCGTGCCGCCGACCGCCCGGCCGATGGCCTTGTCGTCGGCGGGGACGCCGTTGATGAAGAATTTCGTACTCGACCTCATCGACCCGGAAGTCTTGACGACGGTCAGCAAGGTCGGTTTGCCATAGTAGGAGGCGAACGAGCCGGGGCCGAGCGTGGCGTCGTGGTTCCAGCCGCCCGCGAGTCGGAGTTCGCCCCCGCCCGTTCGTCGCATGGAGAGGAGGGCCGCGAGAGGCTTACCGGGATCGCCGGTGGGGTTCGCCGGATTGCCCAAGCCGAGCAGTTCATCATACGGCGGCTGGGCGTCGTGCGGCTTCAGGTTGACGACGGCCAGGATCGTCATACCGGCGTTGCCCTTCACCTCGACGGGCAAGTCCGGCGAACTGGCGAGGCCGTTGCCCACGTCGAAGCGAACGGCAGGGCGACGGTTGATGGCGCTGGCCACCGCGAAGACGGGGGCCGTTCCCACACCGCCCGCACGGACGCCGCCCGTAGCGGCGAGGTCGCGGCCTCTGCCGCTGCTGTCGGGCCAGACGTGGACCGGCTTGCCCTCTCCGAGGGGTAGCCTGTCCGCGCGATACCACGCCTGGAGGTGCTTCTGGAGCGAAGCCGCGTTCGGTTCGAGCGAGCGAGCGGCCTTCGCGGTCGTCATCGGGACGACTGGCTTCGCACCGGGCCAGGCGGCCCCGGACTTCACCCACTGGACGAGGTCCACGATCTCTTGTTCCTTCAGCCTCCCGGTCGGGGGCATTTTTATGTCGCCGTCATGCCGGACGGCGCGTATCAGGAAGCTCTCGTCCGGCTTGCCCGGCACCGCCACAGGGCCGGACTCGCCGCCCTTGGCGAACGCTTCCGCCGTATCGAGCCGCAGACGGCCTTTAACCTTGTCGGGGCCGTGGCAGGACACACATTGGGAGAGAAGGAGTGGGCGAACCTTCTTCTCGAAGTGAGCGACATCATTCGGCCTGGCGACAGCGGGGGGGCAGGAGATGCTCGACAGGAGGACGGCTACGAAGGCGGCAATCGATCCCTGTAGCTCGACGCGGCGGGTGATTTTCATGTAAGGAACTCCGAATGGGCGCGCACTGACCCTGCGGTCACGTTCAGGCTCTGGTCGCGTGCCAGCGGCGGTGGATGCGTTGGTTGAACTCGCCGTTCAGGATGTGTTCTGAAAGGGCGACCACGGCTGCATCTACGTCCCGCCTCTCGAACACGTCGAGCAACGCCACATGAACCTCGTAGACGATCGGCAAGTCGCCTTTTCCGAGGCGGTCGTGTTCGTAGAAGGCGGTCGTCTTGTTGATGATCTGCGTCCAGAGGGGCAGCAAGTCGCCCAGGTCGGCCTCGAGGAGCAGGTTGCGATGGAAGTCCATGTCCCGCTCGAAGACCGCAGCACGATCGCCCTCCTCGCAAGCCAACCGGAAGGGGCCGAGTTGCCCCCGCCATTCCTCGAGGGCCGGTCGAGTAAGGCGGTCGAAGCAGGATTGCAGGGCATACGTCTCGATTTGCACTCGCATCGGCAACAACAGCCCCCGCACGGCATCGTTCGGGGGTGGGGCCACCGTCACCCCGCAATTCCGGCGCGCGACGAGCAAACCCTCCAGGGCGAGTTGCTGGAAGACCTTACGGACGGGGTGGCGGCTGACCCCGAACCGCTCGGCCACTTGCTCTTCGCGAAGGGCGTCGCCCGGCTTAAAGCTTCCGGCCATCAACTCGGCCCGGAGGCGGGTCGCTATCTGGTCAGCGATGGATAAGACCGGCTGTGTAATCGGCATGGCGCTTTCTCGGTGCGGCAGAACGAGTCGGAGGAAGGCGGACTGTGGAGAAGTGTATATTGGATACAATAGGACGGCAAGTCCATTCCTTCCAACGTGTTGTCAAGCTGATAAAACTCCAGTGCGGGTAAAGAGATAGGGGATTCTCGGCTGGAGGCCACCGTATGCTACCGGATCCCTATTTTCGCCGTCTCTCGCCGCAAGACCCCTTAGCGTCATGGCCCTCTGGTGGCAAATTTATAACACTTTGGAAGGCATGAAGTAACGGACCAAGGCACACCCGTTGGAGGCAACCTCTTTCACAGGCCTGGATTGGGAGGCTCGTTCGATCTCGGTGAATGGATCGCCGGAAACTACTCTTTCCCCAAAAGGAGGTCCACTGCCCAGCAGCCGCGAGCGTGAGGACCGGGGCTACGCAGGTGGTCGAGGATGGCGGCATCGGTGCAACCTGCCTCTTCCAGGGCGTCGGACAGGATGGCGAGGCGGTCGAGGCCGAGATGACCCGATGGAAGGATGCGATCGTCATACGCGGCGCGAGCAAGAGAGCGTACCGTCGGCGTAGCCCAGTCGGGATCCATGGGCACCCGCTTCCACCAAGTGCCGATGATGTCTCGGAGCAAAGTTCGGACGGTAGCCCATTCGGCTTCTCGGAGGAACAGTAAGGAAGTAGAGAGTCGGTGCATCTCGTCTATCACGGAACCGTAAGCATTCTCGGTGGCGAGGACTTCGGCGAGCCAGCATACCCCCCCGATCGGCCGAGAACTCGCGTCCGTTCCTCCCAGGTCGTACCTTTGCTTACGCACCTCTTGCCTGGCTCGCCGCAAGGCGGCTTTCGTAACCGAGCCGTCGGCGAAGCCTTCTGCACCCTCGATCGCTGTCGGTAGAGGCTCGTCGGTCGCCCACACCCAGGCAAGTCGGACACAAGCACACCCGGCCAGCCGCAACTTCCGCGCGCTGGTCGTTGGTCGAACGAATCGAACCATCTCTCGAGGGTCCGTGCATTCCATCCACTCCTGCTCGGTCATTCCATTCCTTCAGTGTCAGGGCCACGAACAGAGGTCAGGGTAAGCCGATGCCTCCCCCCTGTCCACCCTGAGCTTTCCCGAGGGCGTAGAATGACATCGAGTCGGGCGAACGTTTCGATGCACCCTCGCTAACGCTTCCGGCTCGTACATCCTTCGACCCGGAGCGGACGGCCCTCGTGAACTTTTGCGAACTGCAACGATCGGACGCGGGCACCCCCCTGGAGGTGCTGCCGCCGGTGATGTTCAACACCTACAAGCATCACGCGGGCTCGCTCCGCGCCCGGCTCGCCGCCCTCGGCCCCGGCGACCTGTCGGGCTTCGCCGACGCCCTCCGCGCGCTGGATGTCCTCGGCACGCGCCTGATGGACCTCTACACGGGCGGCCTGACGCCGCGCGACCTGAGCGCCTGGGTGAGCGCCGAACTCGCCGCCTCGGGCCGCCTCGACCCGGAGGCGTACCGCGCGTGGATCGTCGGCGCGGAAGACTACGCCGTCCTCACGCACCCCGGCGACGGATCGCGCTGGGTCTTGCGCGTGGGCAACGACGCGGAGCGCCACGTCCACCTTCACCCCGCGCGGTGGTCGCCGTCCTCGATGCGGGTCAAGGCGACGGTGCTGAAGACGGCCTTCGCCGTCCTCGCCTTCGCGCGCACGCAGGGCGGCGACCCACTCGACCGCGCGCTCATCAACGAGGTGCGGTCGGCCCACCTGGCGCTCCCGCCGCTGGGCCGAGACCCGGAGGCGGACCTGGGGCTGGGGGCGGTGTTGGGGGTTCTGCGAGTTTGAAGGGATGCCGATGAAACTTCTCCTGTTCAGCGATTTACACAACGACCTCGCCGCCGCCCGTCGGCTCGTCCAGCTGGCGGGGCGGGCCGATGTCGTCGTCGGTGCAGGCGACTTCTGCAACGTCCATCAAGGTCTCGCCGCGTGCCTGGCCGAATTCCGCGAGATGGACAAGCCGCTGATCCTCGTCGCGGGCAACAACGAGACGACCGACGAACTCCGTGCGGCGTGTGGCGGCTGGGCGTCGGCCCGTGTGCTGCACGGCTCGGGCGCGACCATCGCGGGCGTCACCTTCTTCGGCATCGGGGGCGGCATCCCGACGACGCCGTTCGGCGCGTGGAGCTACGACTTCACGGAAGAGCAGGCCGCCGCGCTGCTCGCGCCCTGCCCCGCCGGGTGCGTCCTGGTGAGCCACTCGCCGCCCCACGGCGCGGCGGATGTCTCGTCGCGCGGGCAAAGCCTGGGCAGCGTTGCCGTTCGCAAGGCCGTCGAACGCCTCCGTCCCGCGCTCATGGTGTGCGGCCACATCCACGGCAGCGCGGGCAAGACGGTCATGCTCGGCGAGACGCCGGTGGTCAACGCGGGCGTGCATGGGGTCGAATGGGAAGTCGGCTGATTACACTGTGCCCGGATCGACTCCGAGTTCCCGCAGCCGTTGGGCCATTCGCCGCACGACATCTGCTTCTTCGTCGAGCATCTTTCGTGTGTCGTCGAGCAAGGATTCCGACGTATCCGCTCGCTCCTTTTCCTTTTTCGCTCGCTGTTTTTCCTTGTCCGCTCGATGCTTCTCCTTCTCGGCACGCCGGCGTTCTGCTTCCTTTTGCTCTTCCAACGATGGCAGCATCTTGCCCGTTTTGCTGTCCCAGGCACGCATCCAGAGTGCCGCCATGTCGCGGAAGCTGCCCTCCCAGAGGCCGAGTTCGACGCCGAGTGGGGGAATGGGGATGCGCCCCGCCGCGTTCGTGGGTAAGAGGGCGTAGTGGCCGTCCACCAAGCGATAGACCTCGAGGACCGACTTTCGAGCGTCGAAGATCGCGTAATACGCCGCGCCGATGCCGTTCTCGTAGACCCAGAACTTGCCCGTGTTGAGGGTCCGGTCGCGCTCCTCGCTGCCGTCGCCGCTGACGTATTCGATCACGAGGATCGGCGGAATCTTCTCCTTCCACAAGACGTAGGACCGGCGGAACTCGCCATCGAGCATCGGCGGGACATTCGGGATGTAGCACCAGTCCGGTGCCTTGCAGCCCTTCAGCGGCGGGTCGGTGTGTCGCCAGTAGATGCCCGAGTCCTGGCCGATGGCGAACTGCCCATCGGGATGCAGTTCGTGGATACGAGGCAAGAGACTGCCGGTCAACAACTCCGACTGGGGGTATTCCTGGTAGTTCTGCACGAACGTCCCGTCCGTTTCGGGCAACTGGGTGTGGTCGGGCATCACCTGGAGGGATGGGTCCGGCGCGATGGTCGTCTGTTGCATGGGGAGTCCTCCCTTTCTCGGATCAAGAAGCCATTCATATCACGGCTCGAGTACCCCCGGCTAGATCAGTTCGCCTCACACGCGCTCGTACCGATTGCCCGGCAGGCGGCGCACGGCGCGGTTCATCTCCATCATCATCAGCACGCCGCCCGACGCCTGGATCGCCATCGCCACATGCCGGGCGACTTCGTCCACCGAGCGCGCCCCATCCGCGAGGAAGTCCCACACGCGCATCTGCACCGCGTCCAGCCCCGGCGGCGGGCCGGCGGGAGCGGTCGGGGCGGGCGCGACGGCGTCGAAGAGGTTCCGCTGCGCCGGGGCGACGGCCCGGCCCAAGACGCCGTCGAGTTCCTCGAGGATGTCTTCGACGCCCCGGCACAGGATCCCGCCTTGGCGCAGCAGGTGGAGGCACCCGGATTGCGCGTCGTCGTCGATCGGGCCGGGCACTACGAGGACGGTCCGGCCCTGCTCGGCTGCGTGGGTCGCGGTGATGAGGGCGCCCGACTCGCGCGGTGCCTGCACGATGACGACGACGCGCGACAGGCCGCTGATGATGCGGTTCCGCGCCGGGAACGATCCCTTGCTCGGCCCCTCCTCCATGAAGCACTCGCTGACGACGGCCCCGGCCTTCGCGATCGCCTCGGCGAGCGCGGCGTGTTCAGGCGGGTACATCCGCGACAGGCCGCTGCCCAGCACGGCGACGGTCCGGCCACCCGCGTCGAGGGCGGCGCGGTGGGCGATGCCGTCGATCCCGCGTGCCAGGCCCGAGACGACCGTTATGCCCGCCCGCGCCAGTCCCTCGGCGAGCTGCTTCGCAACGCGCTTGCCGTAGGCGTTGGGATTCCGCGTGCCGACCATCGCGACGCCGCGCTCGTCGCGCGCCGTCAACCCGCCCAGGGCGTAGAGGATCGGCGGCGCGGCCGGGATGTGTACCAGCCCCGGCGGGTAGTCCGGCGTCCCCAGCGCGAGGATGCGCGCCCCGGCACGGGAGGCACGATCGATCTCCGTCTGAACATCGATATTCGGAAGATCCTGCGCGAGTTTCGACGACAAGCCCGAGCCGATGCCGGTGACATCCTGAAACTTCGACATGGTTCCCCGGAGGACGGCACCCGCCGAGCCGAAGTGTTCGATTAGCGCCGCGATGCGCACGGGGCCGAGGCCCGGCGTGAGGTGCAGGGCGAGCAGGTCGCGGACGGCGGGGGGCAGGTCGGACGGGGTCATTCGATCCCTCGCTCTCGGCGGCGCTCGGCGAGGCGTTTCAGGATGCGATGGCACTTGGCGTCTTTGTTCACACGCAATCGGCGCAGGTGGATCATGCTCTCCGACTCGGCGATCCGCCCGATCGTTTCGGGTCTCGCGCCGAGATAGTCCAGGTGGAGGTCCGTCAGGCGTGTGAGATAGGGCGAAGTCGTCAGAGCCTGGACGACTCTTTCATCAAGAAATGTAGAACTGCCGAGATGCAACCGGCGGAGCTTTCCCAGATAAGGGGAGCCGGCCAGGGCGATCACCCCCTCATCTTCGAGGTTCCGCGCTTGCATCGATAACTCCTCCAACTCGCTAAAGTTGCGCGACCGGCTGAATGCCATCGCCGCTGCTCCGCTGAGGCGCGTCGCATCGATCGCGAGAGATCGCAAGCGGGGGGCGAGACCGGACGCCGCCAGCGAGGTGAATCGTTCTACCCCGAACAGACCTCCGCTGAGAACCAGGCTCCGCACGCCCCCTAATCGGTCGGAAGCCAGGAGGGCGTTCAACTGCTCGATCCCGCGAGAGGGCAACGTGTATTCCAGTGTCACCACCCGGTGTAGATCGGCCGAGCCGAAGAACTGAGCGAGCGCGGCGGGCGTACAGCCGCGAGTCCACAACCCGAGGAGGCGGAGGTAGCCGAACTCGGGCCGGGCCGAAAGGGCCGTCAGGAGAGCATCGTTGAGCGCCCGCAGTTGGAGTCCCTCGATCGGAACTCGCCGATACAACGCGGCGACACCCTTTTGCCAGTTTCGTCCCGTCGAACTCACGCGGGCGACGAAGCCGCGCTGAAAGATGCCCCTCTTCGGCGTCCGCTCCGTCGCCCACTTGGGAGCCTCTTTCATCCACTCGGCACCATGCTCCGCGATCAACGCTGCCTCCCGAGGAGTCGAGGCACCCCGCTCCCCTGCGAGCCACGGCGTCGGCCAACACTCCGCCGCCGCCTCTTTACACTGGAGCCGGATGAACTCCGCCCGCGCCGGGTCGCCGTTGTCGTCGAGCCAGTCGGCGAACACCAGGCGCGGCGCGTCGTCGTCGATGTTCTCGATGATGTCCGCCAGGAACGCCTTGCGCATGTCCGCCATGTACAGCCCCTTACTCCCGCGCCGACGCCAGCACCTCGGCGACCTGCCCCGCCGTTACGTCGTCGAACAGCCGCACCTCGCCGAGCCGCACCGGCAGGACGAAGCGCATCCGTCCCGCCTCGGCCTTCTTGTCGCTGCGCATCACGTCGGTCATCGCCCCGGCATCCCACGCGATCGGGACGGTAACGGGCAAGCCGAACGCCTGGAGGAGGCGACGTTGGCGATCGACCATTTCCATCGAGATCAGCCCGAGGCGGTTCGCCAGCAGGGCGGCGCAGGCCATCCCGGCGCTCACCGCCTCGCCGTGGAGCCAGGTGCCGTAGCCCGCGACGGTCTCGAAGGCGTGGGCGAACGTGTGGCCGTAGTTGAGGACGACGCGCAACCCAAAAAGTTCGCGCTCGTCGCGCTCGACGACATCGGCCTTCAGCCGGCAGCTCCGCGCCACGATGAACGCGACGGCGTCGGGGTCGCGCGCCAGGATGGCGACGGCGTGCGACTCGAGGTAGGCGAACAGCTCCGGGTCGAGGATGACGCCGTACTTGACGACCTCGCCCAGGCCGCTGCGGTACTCGCGATCCGGTAAGGTGTCGAGGAACCTGGGGTCGATCCACACGCCTGCGGTCTGGTGGAACGAGCCGATGAGGTTCTTGCCGCGCGGGTGGTTGATGCCGACCTTGCCGCCGACGCTGCTATCGACCATCGCGAGGAGCGTCGTCGGGGCCATGAACAGGCCCAGGCCGCGGTTGAACGTCGCCGCCGCGAACCCCGCGAGGTCGCCCACGACGCCACCGCCGACCGCAACGACGATGGTCTTTCGGTCCGCCCGCACGTCGGCAAGCCGGTCGTAGAGGGCGGAGACGCCCGTAAGGCTCTTCTGCCCCTCGCCGGGGGGGATGGTCATCGATTCGACGCGGAAGCCCGCCGAGGCGAGCGACTCACCGACGGTGGCCGCGTGCGTCGCCGTGTTGTGGTCGCCGACGACGAAGGCGACGGTGCCGGGGGAGACGGAGCGCGCGAACGCGCCGAGGCCGGCGACGGGGCCGAGGTGGATGTCGTAGGAGCGCTCGGAGAGGTTGACGCGGACGGTGGTCATGCGCATTCGATCATGAGATGGGTAACGTTTTTCCATCGAGTACCCAAGCCCACCCGTTGCAACGGGTGGGCTTCGCCCCACTCCTCCCATATAGTAGAAGGAATCAGAGTATTGTCCGACCCACGAAGGAGTTTCACGATGCAGTTCAAGGACCTGGCCGAGCAGATGTCGAAGGAGAGTCCGGTGAAGTTGACCGGAGAAGTCGTCGAGCGCAAGGGCAAGAAGGATCGCCCCATCAAGACGTTCATGCTGGTCGCCCAGGGCAACCCGCGCCGCGCGATCTACCGCAAGAACCTGCGCGTCGATGGGGCGGCGTTCCTCGCCTCCGAGGTGCCCGCCGGCGTCATGCAGACCGTCCGGGGCGAAATCGTCGCCCTGCCCGGTATCTACCCGAAGAAGTCGTAGGCGAGGGGGCCGTCCTAACACTCTAGTCTTCGACTGAACCCTGAACCCTGAACACTGAATACTAATGACTGACGTGGACAGCATCTGTGTGGTAATCGGCCGCACCCGGCACGGCATGCTCCTCCACGAGATCGCCGAGGCCGCGAAGCAGGGCGCGGGGCTGATCGAGGTGCGGCTCGACTTCCTCAAGAAGGCCCCCGACTTCAAGCGGCTCCTCGCGGACAAGCCGTGCGCGATGATCGCCACGGTCCGCCGTCCGCCCGACGGCGGTAAGTGGTCCGGCAGCGAGGACCAGCGCAAGACCCTCATCCGCCAGGCCATCGTCGCCGGGTTCGACTGGGTCGATCTCGAGACCGACATCGCCGATTCGATCCCGCGCTTCGGTCCGGTCCGCCGGATCATAAGCTACCACAACTTCCGCGAGATGCCCGCCGATCTCGAGAAGATCCACGCCCGCATGTGTACCCAGGACGCGGACATTGTCAAGGTCGTCGTCCGCGCCACCCAGCCGAGCGACAACCTGCGCATCCTCTCGCTGGTGAAGGCGTCCGCGAAGCCGACCATCGCGTTCTGCATGACGGACATGGGGTTCCCCAGCCGGATCCTCCAGGCGAAGTTCGGCGCGCCGTTCACCTACGCGGCGTTCAACAAGGAGCGGAACATCGCGCCGGGGATGCCCTCGGTGAACGAGGTGCGCAAGACGTACCACTACGAAGCCATCGACGCCGACACCGAAATCTTCGGCGTCGTCGGCGACCCCGTCGGGCACAGCCTCAGCCCGCTCATCCACAACATGGCCTTCCGCAAGTTGGGGATGAACGCCGTCTACCTCCCCTTCCGCGTCCCGCGCGACACGCTCGCCGACTTCCTCGAGGCGTTCGAGGCGCTGCCCGTTCGCGGCTACAGCGTAACGATCCCGCACAAGGAAGCGGCGGCGGCCGCCGCCGCCACCAGGGACTCGACGGTCGAGCGGACCGGGGCGGCCAACACGCTCGTTCGCGGCACCACGGGCTTCGGCGCGTTCAACACCGACTACGGCGGCGTCGTCCAAACGCTCACCGACCTGCTCCCCACGTTCGTCCAAGCGATCAACGACCCCGTCGCCTTCTCGCCCGCGATCCTGAAGGCCAACCTCGACCTCCCCGCCGGCGCACTGACGGCCCCCCCGCCTACGACCGGAGAGGCGATCACCGACAAAACGTCGGCACCCGCCCCGGCCGTCGAGCCGGCCACCTACTGCATGTCGGCGTCCCTCTCCGGGCGAGTCGTCCTCGTCCTCGGGGCCGGCGGCGTGGCCCGCGCGGCGGCTCACGCCCTGCACCGCGAGGGGTGTCTCGTCACGATCTGCAATCGCACTGCCGAGCGCGCCACGAACCTGGTCAACGAGGTCGGCTGCCGCTTCGTCGATTGGAACGCCCGACATAGCGTCCTGTGCGACCTGGTCATCAATTGCACCTCGGTCGGGATGCACCCCAACGTGGACGTGATGCCGGTCCACCCGAGTTTCCTCAAGCCGGGCCTCGTCGTGTTCGACACCGTGTACACCCCCGAACAGACGCTCCTCATCAAGGAGGCCCGCGAGCGGAACTGCCACACGATCACCGGCGTCGAGCTGTTCATCCGCCAGGCGTCGCTGCAATTCCAGCACTTCACGGGCAAGGCCGCTCCCATGGACCTGTTCCGCAAGGTGATCCGCAGGGCGCTATCGCCGATCTCCCTCGGGGACGACGAATGAGCGCGTCGCGCGTCTTCCTCGTTGGCCCGCGCGGCAGCGGCAAGTCCACGGTCGCACGCCTCCTCGCCGAAGAACTCGGCTGGTCCTGGATCGACGCCGACGCCACCCTCGAGCGGATCGCGGGTCACTCGATCCGCGACATCTTCGCCGCCGAGGGCGAGGCCGGCTTCCGCCGGCGCGAGGCGGACGCGCTCGCCGAGTTGTGCCGGCTCGAGCGCCACGTCATCGCCACGGGGGGCGGCGTGGTAGTCCGCGCCGAGAATCGCGACCTCCTGAAACGCTCCGGCGTGGTGGTCTGGCTGACCGGCGACGCCGACACCCTATGGAGTCGGATCGACGGCGACACCACGACGGCCTCCCGCCGCCCGACGCTGACCGTCGGAGGGCGCGACGAGGTCGCCGAGCTGATCGCCGCGCGCGAACCGTGGTATCGGGACTGCGCGAACCTCACGATCGACACGACTGGGCGAACGCCTGCGGAGATCGTCGCCGAGATGAGGGGACGCATCGGGGAGATTGGGAGTTGCTAGACTCTCGAGACGCACGGCTTCGCACCCAACCCCTCTCCCTGTAGTCCAGGGAGAGGGTATCCTCACAAGTCGAAGAGAAAAGGTGAGGTCTCCCCGTGGCTGACCCCTCCCTTTTAGGGGAGGGGGCCGGGGGGTCTTTCAGATATAGGTTTTTGAGTACATCGCGGCGTAACGGCTGTTGGGGGAAGGAGTTGGCGAGACAAGCAACCCTACAATGGTAGTAGACACTACTCGACTACTGTTGTGGAGGTTCCCATGTCTCGCCAGAAATCATTCTATGGCCCGAAGGCTCTGAACCAATGGACCCGTGAGGTGGCGGACGCCTTCCCCCAACTCTCCCAGCCCCAGGCTGCTGGGCTGGCCGCCTGGAGTCTCGGCATGGTCGTGGCCAAGTCCTGCGCCCTCACGGCTGTCGCTTTCTTCCTCGCCAAACTCCTCACGCAGAAGTTTTTCGCCGTCCGGCAACGCCTGCGGGAATTCTACCTGGAGGCTCCCGCCAAGGCCGGAGACCACCGCCGCGATCTCGATGTCACCACCTGCTTCGGGCCGCTGCTCCGCTGGATCTTGGCCGACTGGAAGGGAGAGCGACTGGCCGTTGCCATCGATGCCTCGACCCTGGGCCAGTTGTTCACCGTGCTATGTATCAGCGTCGTCTATCGCGGCTGCGCCATCCCCGTCGCCTGGAAGGTCGTGCCGGCGACCGCCAAGGGTGCCTGGAAGGATACCTGGCTGAAGTTGCTGGGACACTTCCAGGGGCTCGTGCCGGCGAACTGGCAGGTGATCGTGCTGGCCGACCGGGGCTCGTATGCCGAGTGGCTGTTCGATGGGACCCGTAAGCTGAATTGGCATCCGATGTTACGCATCAACTGCGGGGGCAGGTTCCGGCCACGCGGCTGGTACCACTTCGTGCCGCTGGCGGACCTGGCCCCCCACGTCGGCGGTGCGTGGCGTGGCCGGGGAACGGCGTTCGCCACCAGGGAGGCGCGGCTGGAATGCACCCTGTTGACCTGCTGGGGTGAGGGCCATGCGGAAGCCTGGCTGATCCTGACGGACTTGCCGCCGGAGCAAAGTGCGGCCTCGTGGTATGGTTTGCGCAGTTGGATCGAACAATTCTTCAAGGATGCCAAGCGTGGCGGCTGGCAGTGGCAGCAAACACGGATGGCCGATGCGGCACGTGCGGGGCGCCTGTGGCTGGCGGTAGCGGTAGCGACGTCGTGGCTGATACGAGTGGGCGGAGCGGATGAGGAGACGGCAGCCGTGGCCATGCCGGAACTGGACCTGTGGCCGGAACTGGGATGTCCCCGAACCAAGCGTTGGCGTCGGGTGAGCGTGTTCGCACGCGGCTGGGTGGTCATCCTCACGGCCTTGATCAATAAGCGACGCATACCGACGGGGAGGCTGATTCCCGAGCCGTGGCCACTCG
>JANXSH010000904.1 GCA_025356615.1 Planctomycetia bacterium
CGGTCGGCGGTTCGCCGTCGGCATCCGTGGCCGCACTCGCTAAAGGGGTCGTCGTGAACGGACTGCTCATTCGTATGAAACTGGCGCTGCTATCGCTCGTCGGCGTCGCCATGATGGGTCTCGGATACGGTTCGGTGCCGAGCGCTGCGGAGCCGCAGAAGCCATCTGCGAAGAAGATGGAGAAACCGGCCGCGAAGGCAGAGACAAAGCCTGCCGAGCCGGCAGTCAAGGAACGCACCATCAGCGGCCAGGTACTCGGTGCCGACGGCAAGCCGATCGTCGCGGAACTCACGCTCGTGTGGATCTCCGACAAGCCGCAACCGCTGGGCAAGACGAAGGCCGACGGGACGTTCGAAGTCACCCTGCCGATCGCACGCAAAGACGCCGGCGGATGGCTGGTCGCCAAGGCCGCCGGTCACGGGATCGATTTCCTTCCCCACGGAATAGACTACCTGCCACGGTCGATGACTGCTTCCGCCGAGGTGAAGCTGAAACTATCGAAGGAGCGGCCCATTCGCGGGCGATTGCTGGATCAGCAGGGCAAGCCGGTGGCGGGTGCAACGGTGGTGGCGAGCCGATTCTCGGCTTACGACTCCGACGCCTCGGCTGATGCTCATCTGAAGCTGTGGGTTACGGATCGCTACCAGTACGGCAGTCCGCCGGACGGAGATCGCAACATGTGGTTCTCTGAGGGGTACGTTGCAAAGGCGAACCCGGACGGCCGTTCGCCGTACTCCGCGACCACCGACGAGGACGGACGGTACGAGATCGCCGGGATCGGAGCCGGCCAACTCGTGACGCTCCGCGTCCGTGGAATCGGTGTCGCGGACAAGGAGATCGTCACCCTGAACCGCGCCGGGTTCGACCCGAGACCCGTCAACAAGGCGGCCAAGGACAACGAGATGAAAGGCTATTCGTTCGGCGGTAAGTGGGTACTGTACGGCCCCGAACCGGCGGTGGTGATGGAGCAGGAAAAGATCATCCGGGGCAAAGTGACGGATCAAGCCGGCAAGCCGCGATCCGGGGTGATCGTGGCGTTCTCCCGCCCGAACAAGCGGGAACTGAATCCGGACTATAACCAGGCCGTGACGGACAAGGACGGCAAGTACGAGATCCGCGGCGCTCGGAAGCACAAGGGCTACATGGTCGAATGCGACCCCGATCCGCAGGCCGGATTGATGCAATGCCAGGCGTTCGCGGACGACACGATCGGTTACGAGCCGATCACCATCGACCTGAAGTGCGCCAAGGGGGTCGTAATCACCGGCACGGTGAAGAACAAAGTCACCGGCGCACCGGTCGCCGCCCAGTTGTATGTGGCCGTGCTGGCGAATAATCCCTTCGTCAAGAAGTACCCGCCTTTCCTGCACTCGGCTTCGATGTCGTCCAAACAGCTACAAACCGATAAGGCCGGCCGATTCCGGGTGGTCACCATCTCCGGCCCGGTGATCCTGATGGCATCGACGTTGAAAAGCAGCTTTCGCGAGGATTTCAAGCCGTCCGTGGCCGACCCGAAGTACCCGGACTACTTTCGCACCGAGATCAGCAGCCTCATGTTCCACGGCTACGAGGGCGGCCGGCGTCACGTCCAAGGCTGTTGGTGCAAGGTGATCGATGCCAAAGACACGGACAAAGAAATCACCATGAATATCGATCTCGAACCGGCCACGAAGATGTCCGTGAAGGTGGTGGACGGCGATGGCAAGCCGGTGATGGACACCCACGCCACCGGCATCACGCATGTCGATTTCGACCACCCGTCCTCGTTCCCCGAAACTGCCACGCTGACGCTGTTCAACGTGGAGCCGAAGGCGAGCCGATTGGTGGCGGTCATCCACCAGAAACGCAAATTGGTCGGCACGGCCACGGTGAAGCCGGAGGACAAGAACCCGGTGGTGAAACTCGGTGCGGGCGGGAGCGTGACGGGCCGGGCGGTGGACGCGAAGGGGAAACCACTCGCCGGTGTGTCCGTCCACCTGTCGTTCTACCGCCGCGAGGTGGCGGAAGCGTACAAGGCACTGAAAAAGCTCGATTCGCCAACGACCGACGCCAACGGCGAGTTCCGCATCGACACGCTCTTCCCCGGCCAAGAATTCCGGTTCTACTTCACCCAAGGCAAGAAGCGGTTCGGCCCGGACTTCGACAAGGCTCCTAAACACACGATCGAGAAACACGGCGACACCCTGAAACTCGGCGACCTGAAACTCGAACCGGCCAAGAACGACGAGGGGAACTAACCATGCCGACGGACCTGTGGGCGGCGTACACGCCCGACGAGAAACAGCCGTGGAACCTGCGCCGGGTGGTTCACCTGCACCGGCGTGCCGCGTTCGCGGGCAGCTGGGAAGAACTACAGCGCGATCTGAAGGACGGGCCGACGAAGGCGGTTGCACGACTGCTCGAGGGGACCGCCAACCTGAACCCAGGAAAGGAGTTCGACGGCACCGCGTCGCTGCTTTACGACGCGGCGGTGACGCAAGGCGAGATCGGCCGGCTGAAGGCGGGCTGGTTCTATCGGTTCCTGTTCGGCCCGCACCCGCTGCTGGAAAAGCTCACGCTGCTCTGGCACGACCACTTCGCCACCGCCAACGGCAAGGTGGACGACGTGGCGCTGATGCGACGGCAGAACGACACGCTCCGCAAGCACGCCAGGGGGAAGTTCGCCGACCTGTTGAACGCCGCCGTCCGCGAACCGGCGCTACTGCTCTACCTCGACGCCCAGACCAACCGCAAGGGCCGCGCGAACGAGAACCTCGGCCGCGAACTGATGGAGTTGTTCACCCTCGGCGTCGGCAACTTTACGGAGGCGGACGTGAAGGAAGCGGCCCGCGCGCTCACCGGATGGTCCGTCGAGGAAGGGACGTTCGTCGAGGTTCCCGAGCGGCACGACGACGGCGACAAGACGATTCTCGGCAACAAGGCGAAATTCGACGGCACCCGATTGGTCGAGATATTGCTGAAACAGCCATCAGTAGCGAACCGCATCGCCGTGAAGCTCGTTCGCCAGTTCTTCGGTGACAGTGGCTCGTCATCAGACGCGGTGAAGCAACTCGCTGCTGGCCTCCGCGAACGCGAGTCGAACGTCGGGTGGGCGGTCGAAACGATCCTCCGATCGCGCCTATTCTTCGACGAGTCGAACATCCGCAGCCGTGTCCTCGGCCCGGTCGAGTTCGTGGTCGGGTCGGCGCGGGTGCTGGAGCTGTTCGACCCTGCACCGAGTACGCTGGCTATGGCCGACTGGTCCGCCCGCATGGGGCAGGATGTCTTCGACCCTCCCAACGTCGGCGGTTGGCCTGTCGGGCGGAAGTGGATTCACACGCGCAGCATGATCGCCAGGGCCAACTACGCCGCCGCGCTCGTGACCGGCCCGGCCTGCGGGAGGAACGTGGCCTATGACGCTCCCGCGCAGGCGAAGAAGTACGGCTTCGGAGCCGACGTACTCACGTTCCACCACCGTCTGTTGTTCGGCGCTGGCCCGACGCCCGAGACGAAGAAACGCCTTTCGTCCTTGTCCCCGGCGAGGATGGTGACGGCTCTGTTGTCGTCGCCCGAAGCACAACTCGGCTGATCCCTGTCGCTCGAGGAGAGACCATTCCCATGCTATCCCGACGTTCGTTCCTGCAATCCTCCTCCCTGCTGGCGCTCTCGTCGAGCGTCCCGTCGTTCGTCACGCGATCGGCGTCGGGTATGACGCCCGCGAAGGACTCCCGCGTACTCGTCGTCGTCGAACTCGACGGCGGCAACGACGCCCTCAATACGGTCGTGCCTTACGCCGACGAGAACTACACGAAGTTCCGGCCCAAGTTGAAGCTCGACCCCAAGAGGCTGGTGAAGTTGAACGCCTCGGTCGGCTTGCATCCGGCGATGAGGCCGCTCGACAAGTTGTTCCAGGCGGGGCACCTCGGCGTGATCCCCGGAGTGAGCTACCCGAACCCGAACCGCTCGCACTTCGAGAGCATGTCCGTGTGGCACACGGCGCGCTTCGGCGTGGACGACCGCAAAGGGTACGGCTGGCTCGGCCGGGGCATGGACCCGAGCGGGGGCAACCTGTTCTCGGTCGGAGGTGAGGTTCCGACCGCCCTCCGTGGCCGGCGCAGCTCCGCCGTCGCGTTCAATCGCATCGAAGAAGTGTTGCTGTCGGACGCCGTCGCCGTGAAGCAGGGCATCGGCGCGGAAGGCTCCGACGACCTGCTGGCGTTCGTGAGGCGGCAGGCCGTGGACGCCCAGGTCGCCGGAGACAAACTCGCAAAACTGGCGAAGGCCAGCGATGAAAAGGGCGGACCGAGTTACCCCCCAACGCGCCTCGCGGATCGGCTCCGCCTCGTCTCCCGGCTGTTGAAGGCCGACGTGGGATCCCGCGTCTTCTACACGCAGCAGAGCGGGTACGACACGCACGCGCAGCAACTCTTCACTCACTCGAACTTGCTGGGCGAATTCGCCGGGGCTGTGGCCGCGTTCTTCGCCGACTTGAAGGAATCGAAGCTGGCGGAGCGCGTAACGCTTCTGGCGTTCAGCGAGTTCGGACGGACGCTCGAGGAGAACGGCTCGGCGGGGACGGACCACGGGACGACCGGAGTCATGTTCGTGGCGGGGCCTTCGGTGAAAGGCGGCGTCGTCGGGACGATGCCGAGCCTGACGGACCTAGACAACGGCGAGCCGAAGAGGACCACCGACTTCCGAAGCGTGTACGCCGCGGCGCTTCGGGACTGGCTCGGCGTCCCGACCGATGGACTTTTCGGCGAGGGGTTCGAAGCCTTGAAACTGTTCGTAGACCGTTGACATTCAGCCACCGATTGAGGTCTCGAGCGACGGCGGCCCGCCCTCGCGAACGCCACACCACGACCACAAGCCACGATACCGCCCAATAGCCCGACGAGGGAACAGGCGGTGTGCGCCCACAGTTCGGCCAAGAAGGGTACATGCCGACTCGGACACGTGGCGGACGATCCAGCCAGCGGTCCTAGGTTCGCCGAGATGACCGAAGTGACTATCTGGTCTTCTTTGACGCTATCCAGGAAGCCAAGAAACGCCCACTTGAATTGTCCGCTCGGTATGGCCGAATTGGCCGGAGAGTGAGAAAGTCCCGGCGTTCACATGCTTCGATCGGCGCAACTAGCTGTCAAACAAACACTTACGACACAACTTAGGAAGCCCTGGAGGTAACACTTCCCGCTGGA
>JANXSH010000957.1 GCA_025356615.1 Planctomycetia bacterium
ATCAGCTTTGCGGACTGCGGCACGTCGGTCAACACGGTCGGCTCGAAGAAGTAGCCCTTGTCGAACTTGTCGCTCCGCTTGCCGCCGGTGAGCAGTTTCGAGCCGCACTTCTTGGCGTCGTCGATGAGCGTCTGCGTCGAGGCGAGCGCCTTCTTCTCGAACATCGGGCCGACCTCGATGCCCGCGTCGAGGCCGTTGCCGATCTTCAGCGCCTTGGTGAAGGCGACGGAGGCCTCGATGAACTTCTTGCTGATGTCCTTGTGGACGTAGAATCGACTCGGGGCGATGCACACCTGGCCGTTGTTGCGGAACTTGCCCATGACGGCGAGCTTCGCCGCGACCTCGGGGTCGGCGTCGGGGAAGACAATGAACGGCGCGTGCCCGCCGAGTTCCAGGCTGAGGCGCTTCATCCCGTCGGCGGCGGCGCGCATGAGTTGCTTGCCGACTTCCGTCGAGCCGGTGAAGCTGATCTTGCGGACGATCGGGTTCTCGAGGAACTCGTCGGCCATCTCCTGGCCGGGGCCGATGACGAGGTTCGCGACACCAGCCGGACAGCCGGCATCGACGAGGCACTCGAACACCTGGATCAGGCACAACGGCGTCTGGCTCGCGGGCCGACAGAGGATGGTGCAGCCGGCGGCGAGGGCCGGCGCGATCTTGCGCGCTTGCAGCGTGATCGGGAAGTTCCACGGGCTGATAGCCGCGACGACGCCGACGGGGTGCTTGATGGTCATGTGACGCTTGCCGGCCACCGAGTTGGGGATGACCTGGCCGTAGGAGCGTTTGCCCTCCTCGGCGAACCACTCGAAGGTGTCGGCGGAGTGCAGAACCTCGCCACGCGCCTCCACGAGCGGCTTGCCCTGCTCCATCGTCAGCGTCTTCGCGATGGCGTCGGCGCGCTCGCGCATCAGGTCGGCCGTCTTCTTCAAGACCTTGGCGCGGTCGTAGGCCGTGAGCTTCATCCACGCGGGCATGGCCTTGGCCGCCGCCTCGACGGCGCGTCGGGCGTCGTCGCGGGTGCCATAGGCCACGTCGCGGATGACCTCCTCGGTCGCCGGGTTGATGACGCCGTGCGTCCCTCCGCTCGAGGATTCGCACCATTTGCCGTCGATGTACATCTTGCTGAGGCTCGCCGTTGCTGTCGCTACCATGAGAGTGTCTCCGCGTCGGGGTTCGTTCGGATGAATGAAGGATATTGTAGGGAGGGCGCGCGCGAAAACACCCCGTGCGGGTTGGCGCGGGGCACCCCGTCGGCTCCGCGAGTATCACTTCCCGGCGTCGAAGACCAGCGTCGCGTAGTGACGGGCCTCGTCGTAGGTCTTGCCGCCGGCCTTGCCCGCCTTCGCGTCCGTGTGGCGGACCCACGCGCCGCACTGCCCCTTTACCTCGATGGCTTTCGTCCGGCCCTGTTCGTCCGTCGTGAGCGTCTCCTCCCCCGACTTCTGGAGGACGTGGACTTCCGCGCCGGCGACCGGCTTGCCACGGGCATGCACCACGAAGGCCACCTTACCGGCGGACACGATGGGGACGATTTCGATGGCCCGGTCCTTGCCCAGTGCTCCGCCGTCCTTCGGAATCGCCCCGAAGATCGCCTTGGGGTGATACTGGAGGAGATACGGCTTGGACTTCCCCTTCTGGAGGACGCCATAGTCCGTCACGCCGTAGACGACGCGCGATCCGGTTCCCAGGACCTCTACCGAGTAGGCGTGTTCGCCCTTGGTCCAGGCGAGGGGCGAACTCCTGCCGTCGGCGTTGCGGATCTGGAGATTCGTCGCGCTGATCTTCGTGATCGGGACGTTCTCGTCCGGCTGGAGGCTGTCACTGAAGACGACGCGGGCCTTGCCCGCCGACTCGGGGACGATGAACACGAAGTGGGCAGCCGCCGTGGCGGACAGGGTGAGAATCAGGGCGAGAGCGCCCAGGGACCGAGTGAACATGGTTGGATCTCCGTGCGAGGATTGATTAGGGTGTGGCTACTTTGCGACGACCTAGATGTTATTCACAGGAAAGGAGTTACGTCACCGAACAATTGCCAGAATCGCCAAAACGCCTCCTAGATGAAGCCGAGAACTCAGCCAGACAATCAGAGACACGCCGAGGGGGTGGGAAAACTAGCTGAAAATGGATAATCCGATGGTGCGTGTCTCGTACTCGACTTCATCACTGTTTCGAGCCGATTTGAGTAGCTTCATTGCGCA
>JANXSH010000974.1 GCA_025356615.1 Planctomycetia bacterium
GTGTACTGGAAATCGGAGACGCCGAGGGTAGAATGAGTCATGGTCGCACGGTGGTTGTGAGGTAGGTCGTAGTAACCCTATTCCTATCAACCACCTGCGGCTTTTTCACTCCCGCTTAACTTCGAGGCATTGGGCTTACGCCCCCCGCTCGCCGAATCGCTACCTAACGATTTATTTAACCCATGCGTTCGTCAAGGGATCCCGCGGACGATCGAGGGGCCGATCATCCGTGTCACCATGACGGGGAGGCGCTGCCAGAGGCGGATGAGGCGTTGGTAGCGAGGGCTTTCGGGGCGCATCTCCGAGAAAGGCTTCCCCGTGCGCTGGTAATATTGCCAGACCGCCGGCTCGGGTCGGGCGCCCCATTGCTGCTTGAAGCGGAAGGTGCCGCCATCGCGGTTACAGCGACCGAAGTCGAACATCTGTTGGCCTCGCTCGACGGATCGGGTCAGCAAATTCCAGTACATCATCATGTTGGCGCAGGCGGGATTGTACGCCTTCAGGCACGACGCGCTGGGCACCTCGGTCACACCCTTGCCGTGTAGCAACAAGGCTCCGGCAGCTGGCTTACCTTCGGCCCGGACGATGCACAGTTCGGCCTCGCCGGGGAAGGTCTCGAGCGCCTTGTGGAAGAGCGATCGGCTGTAGACGGGCGTTCCCAGGTCTCGCATGTTCTGGCTGAAGATGGTGTAGAACTCGGGGAGCATGTCCACCCCGCCCCAGTGAACGGTCAGCCCGCTCTTCTCCCCCTTGCGTACCTGGTTGCGCACCTTGCCGTTCAACCCCTCCCAGAGGGGGCCGACGAAGTCCGGGAGGGCCAGCCTCATGTGGACCTTGCTCTCCATCTTGCCGGTCAAGGCGGGGTGGTCGATCGCCTCCTCGTGCCGCAGTTCCAGGTGGCGGACGCGGAGCTCGTCGGCGAGGCGCACGGCCTCGTCGATCAGCAGTCGGGCCGTCGGATGGTCGTCGGCGACGACGCCGTTGGAGTTCAGGTACGGCAGGCTGACGAGGAAGCGGCCGAAGAGGAGGCTGCTCACATAGGCCAGGGGCAAGTAGCCCCGGACCTTGTCGCCTTGGACCGCCTCGAGGGCGTAGGCCGGCTGCTGGAGGCTCCCCTGCAACACACTCAGCCACCCCGGACGCTGCCCCAGCGGCAACGTCGATCGGCGCGACAAGTAGTCGGTGAGGGTCGGGAGGCGATCTCGGAGGGTCGTACCGGACAGGCGACGAACGAGGAGGCGATCCCCAGAGGAGGGCGCGAAACCGCTAGTAGTCATCAGAACCCCTGAGCGAGTAGGAGAATCAAGGAGGGAGGCAATTTAGCGGAGAGTTACGGGTAGGTACGGTCTCGGACAAGAGCTAACAGAGAACACGGCGGGAAGTACGACGAAACCCTATCTAGGACTGTCGGAAGAGAGTAGCTGCCCCCGTTACCACATCGGGTAGGCTCCTACCTCCGGATTTTACGTCCCAGCAATCGATCGTACAATTCTCGGACTCGCTCCATACGAACCGCGAAGCTGTATCTCATCTCCACGGTTCGACGAGCGGATGCAGTTATGCGGACTCTAAGCATTCTATCGTTGAGAAGACGCTCGATCGCCCCGGAAAGTTCCAAGAAATCACCCGGATCGACTAAAAGTCCGTTTTCCCCGTCCTCGACGAGTCGGGGCACGCCCGCGATGCGAGTCGCCACGATCGGCACTTCGAGCGCCATCGCCTCGAGGAGGACATTGGGGAGACCTTCTCGCAGGCTGCTGAGGACGAACACGTCCATGGCCTGGTAGAGGTCGATCGTGTCCGACCGGAAGCCGAACAGGCGAACGCGGTCGGCCACGCCGAGTTCCATCGCCAACCGAGCCAGCGGGTCGCGCTCGTCCCCCGCCCCAACTATCCACAGTTCGAGATCGGCCCCACGCCCGAGCAGATGGGCCGCCGACCGGATGAGCAGGTCGAACCCCTTCTCCGCCGACAGTCTCCCGACGGCCCCGAGAACGGTCCGCCCCGGCGGCGTCCCGAAGGGCACCTTGGCCTGCTCGACGGTGAGCCGCCGGCGATACTGGTCGAGGTCGATGCCGTTCTCCACGAGAACGCACCGTTTCGGCGAAACGCCCGCTCGGATGCTCGCCCCACGGAGGTCGTCGGAGACGCAGATGACCAACTCATAGCGAGGCAGACACAGCCGGTCGATGGCGTAATAGAGGGGTGTCCGAGCTGTGTGATGGACCCAGCCGTGAACCGTTGTTACCAGACGCATCCGCCAGAACCGCGACAGGATCAACCCGAGCAAGTTGCTCTTGTAATCATGGCCGTGCCAAATCGCTACCTTCTCTCGCCGACAGACGGCGAGCAAGCGCCAGAGGATACTCACATCGAATAGCCCCCGGTCGGCCACTTCCACGAGGGGGGCGTCCAGTTCGCGGGCGCGCCGGCGGAGGGCATCGAATCCCACATCGTTCGGGGGGTGCATGTAGAGGCAGAGGTTGTGATACCCCGCCGGGGCGAGGTAGCGCGCCGAATTCAGAATCGTCTTGTCCGGCCCGCCACCCGACCCGGCGACTACCCGCGCGTCGAGGATCACCGGCGGTCGGAGGGCGAGTTGTCGAATGGTACTCGTATCAGTGCCCATCGGCGGGGTGGCTCCCTCCAACCAACCGGCAAACAGCTTGGCCTTGTCCGCCCACGACTCGACGGAAAGACGCTGCCGGGCGGTCGATTGTGCTGGCGAAACCCCCTCGTCGATCCGAAGGAGGACGAGCCAGGCGAACTCCTCCGGCGTGGCCGCGAGATCCAGCGCGTCTGCCCATTCTCGGCTGGCCGGTAGATCACGGGCGACGACCGGCTTTCCTGTGGCAAGATACTCCTTGAGTTTGAGGGGTTGCATGGCCTGAGTGACCGAAAAGTCGGCATACGGCATAATGAGGACCGATGCCTCCCGCGCGATCAGGGGGAGCTGCTCGAATGCGACAGCACCGTGACGGACGACGCGAGGGATGCGATACAATTCGGGGTCGGGATTGTCTTCCGGCCCGACAAAGACGATGGAGCCAGCGGACATTCGCGCGGAAAGGCAGCGCACCAGTTCAAGGTCCAAGCGGCGGTCGATCAAACCCCAAAACAGCACCATAGGGCGCGGAATCCCTCGGAGGGACGGCAACTCCGCCTCCTCCAGGTTGGGTGCCCAGAACTCCGGGTCGATGCCGTGCGTGAGAAGGTGAGCGGTTCTCCCCAAGCGGGCGATGCGTTCACGAAGGGTCTCGCTGACGGCAACGACATCATCAACTTTCGCGAGCAACTCGGCTTCCATCTTCCGCAGGCTCTCGCCGTCGTAGCCGGGCCACTCCGTAAAATCATCGACACAATAGTAGACCCAACGGCGGACGGGAAGCACCCCCACGAGGTCGGCGACGAGGGGGATCGTGGTAACAGCCACGGGCGGGCCGTCGAGTCGGCGGATCGCAGGTGCGATAGCTCTAGAGAGCATTCGGCGGTTGATCGAACGCGATAGGCGTGAACCGAACCACGGCCACATCCGGGGGTTGAGAACCTTGGGGTTGGCCGACGCGACGGGTCGCCGTGG
This sequence comes from Planctomycetia bacterium, assembly GCA_025356615.1. Lineage (GTDB taxonomy): Bacteria > Planctomycetota > Planctomycetia > Gemmatales > Gemmataceae > JANXSH01. Next base: position 3,581 of record JANXSH010000974.1, read on the forward strand.
CTGAGTCGGCCCCCACTGTTCCAATTTTCCTAACACCCGGCGCAAAGTGTTCAGGTCCAATCGAGGCTTGCGCGTGCCGATCGTGTTGACCCACATCACCTGATGACTGCCGAGGAGGTGCCGGATCAAGTGCTGGCAACTGGAGGGGTGACGCCCCCAGTCATCTGCGAACACGAGGAGTGAGGAGTTCGGCATCGAATTCTTGACAGGTATGTCTCGAAAAGATGGGCTAAATCGATCAGCCCTGTAAGGTTATGATCCTACGTTCACACGGGGGCAGGGGGAGAGTGACCGATTCCCGGCGGTATAGAAACGCCTTGAAATCCTGCCTCTGGAACGAGATAATCACTAGAGTATGAGTCTAGAAACCAGAGGTGTCCGCGACAAGGTTTCTAAAGATTGGTTCTCCTGATGCCGATGCGAAGGTTGAACGAAGGTCGTAGCTTCCGGTTTTCTACCCCGAAGGGGTAACACAACAAAGCCCAGGGTCGCGAGCGCAGCGAGCGC
>JANXSH010000994.1 GCA_025356615.1 Planctomycetia bacterium
CCGATCGCGTCGGCGGCGGGGCTGGACAACGGCGAGCTGCTGCGTCTGCCTTACTTGCGTTCGCTCTTCTTCGGAATGCTGCGCGAGAACCACGCCATCTTGCGACACGCGGGTCTTCCCCTCGGCAAGGTCGGTCCGCTCGCCCCGGCGACGGTGGCGGGCATCCTGGCCCGTCCGTGGCTCGCCCACGCGCTGGCCTGGGCGTTCTACCCGTCGCTGCGCGGCACCTACTGCTCGATGGCCCGCGACCTGCCCGCCGGGCCGACGGAGATCGACCACTACAACGGCAGGCTGATCGCAATGGCCGCCGACTTCCCGTGCCCGCTGAACCGCGCGGTCTACGCCCTCATCCGGCGTATGGAAACGGAGCATCTGGACCCCTCGCCGGCGCGGATCGACGAGTTACGCCGGAGTCTCGTCGGAGTCAAGGATTGACGCGGACGGGGAAATTGGGTAAACCAGATAATGCCACAGGACGATCGACCCCGCGAAAGGGATCTTCGCAATGACTGAATCACCTTCCAACACACCTGGGATCCTTGTCGTCGATGACGACCCCTCGCTGTTGACGTTGCTCGAGACGGTCTTCCGCCGGCGCGGGTTCCGCGTCTGGTGTGCCAACTCCGGCGAGGCCGCCGTCGAACTCTACGGACGGCAGCAGGCCGACATCGGCGTCGTGCTGCTCGACGTGTGCATGCCGTTCCTGGACGGCCCCGGCACGTTCACGGGATTGCGGCAGGTCAACGCGGGCGTGCGGGCCTGCTTCATGAGCGGGTTCACGGGCCGGTATTCGTTGGACGACCTGTTCGCGATGGGGGCGGTACGCTTCTTCGAGAAGCCGTTCAAGATCGTGCCGATGGCGGACGAGCTGTGGCTGCTCGCGCAGGCCGGGCAGCGGCAGACGGCGTGAACAAGGTATGTGTAGCCGCGACGCAACGCGGAGCGCGTCTCGCGTCGCGGCTGTACGACGTATCGCATCAATCGATCAGACCGAAGTAGGGCACGACATCCTTGTCCTGACGCGGGTCGTACCGTGTTAGCGGGCCGGGGTTGCCACGGACGACGACGGGGACGCCCGCCGCGTGTGCCTTAGTGAAGTTCGCAGTGAATAGCCCTGGGCCAGTCTTCGTTTGCACTACGACGGTTTCCTCGTTATCCGTGTTTGGTTCGAAGACCAAGATAGCACCGGGATTCAAGGTCCATGCGTAAGGGGTTCCGCCCACAAGAGTCGCTTTGGGGTGTGACACGGCGTCCGCATTCAACTGGCAGCTGGGCGAACCAACCGCGACCGCAGCAGTTGCGAAAAGCGTCGGCGTTGTGCTACCCGGAAGATACGTCGGCCACGACTGCACCTGCGTCCGGTCGATGATCGAGAACATCCGGTGCCGGATCTGGCGATTTTCGGACGCACCGATCTCCGCACCAATGCGCGGGGGCGAGACGCTGTCATCGACCTCGAAGAAGCCGACGGTCGCCCAGACGGCGAAGACGTTGCTCCGCGTCGTGACGCTGCCGTAGATCTTGCGGAGGAGTTCTCGCTTCAGGTACGGATGTGCTTGCGTGGGCGGGTTCTGCTCGAACAGCGAGTTGACGCCGGAAAGCTGGAACAGCGAGTTTTCGATGCCGCGCGTCGCGGTCTGGCGCAGGAAGGGATCCGTAGTCGCGGCTGCCTGGCCCATCGAAAGGCTCCAGAGTGGATTATCCACGTTCGCCGGAGCGCCAGCGAGGGTGGCGATGTACGCATCGGTCGGTTGCACGGTCAGCCCGGCTGGGCTGCGTCGTGTCATGAAGCTCGTGAAGACCTGATCGACCATCGAATCGGGCGTGGCGACCGGGCCGATGAACGAGTTGCCGGCCTGGGCGTCGGCGAGGGCGCGGAAGACGGCGGGATCGCGATTCATGTTGATGTTCACCTTGCCCGCGACGCGCCCGCCTGCGGTGGGCATGCCGCCGGTGCCCGGCGTGGGAGTCGTGACGAACTCGAAGAATCGATACAGTCTGGCGTCCTTGTCGGTCCACGGGGTGATGTGCTGGTGCGCAGGCGAGTTCAATGCGTTTCCCGTCACGAAGCGCTGCGTTAAATCGTGCGGGCGGGCGTCGCTGACCTGGAGCAACTCCAGCGGGTTCGTCGGGTAGCGGTCGAGGTGCGTTAGCCAGTCGAAGGGCAATTTGAGCGTCGTGTCGTTCGCCGCCGCGTCGAGGGCCGCCTTGGTGTCGTAGGTGCAATTCTGGCGGAGGAACGTGTGCTTCGGCTGGTTGGCCTGCGGGGTGACCGGGTTCTGGGCGATTCGCTGGCCGAGGATCGCCGCGAGGGGCTGCGAGCGCCCGACACTATTGCGGGCCGTCGTGATCGGAGGGGCGAGTGCCCCGTTGCTGTCGAAGCGCCGGCTGTCCATGACGTGGGCGGCGGTGTTCTCGGCGAAATCGACGGTGACGTAGGGGTTGTACGCCGGCAGCGTGGGGACCGGCTGGGGCACCGCGCTCGGGTTGGCGAGGCGCTGCAAGAGGACCGTCGGGCGCGGCTTGGTGGTGTCGGCACCGGGGGCGTTGACCCGGATCTTGTAGTTCATTTTCGCGGAACTGGCCGTCACCACCAGGTTCGGGTTGTCGAGCGGGTCGTCGAAGGGGGTGACGGGGCCGAGGACGTAGAAGCCGTCGTTCTTTGCGAGGGCGACCGAATTGAATTGGCCACCGCCGGGGGCGACGGTCTGCGGGTCGGTGGCGGGGTTGCCCCAAGTGGACATGACGCTGCGGATCCGGCTGGCGGGGGTCTCCGGGAGCGTGCCAACGGGTTTGCCGAAGTCCGGGTCGCCGAGGGCGTTGGCCGGGTCGCGCAGGACGCTCGTCGGGGCGAGGACGTTGAGGTCCGGGTCGGCCAGGAGGATGCGGTAGGCCGTGTTCACGCCAGCCGCCGTCGAGAGGCGGGCCGTCGTGTCCGTGAACCCCGATAAGGCGAAGTCGTCTTTCATCGGGTTGTGCAGTTCGGCCCAGACGTTGACGTTGTAGTTCGCCGCCGGGTTGGCCTTCCCGCCGACGATCGACCCCGCCTCGTTGTCGTACTGCACATACGTCTCGTTGATGACGAGCCGGGGCGTCTCGACCCCGAACACGTATTCGTTCACGACCGTGGCGTTGGCGGCGGTGAACGCCGTCCAGTTGAAGGGGGTGATGATGTCGTCGCTATCGACGTGATCGACGATGTTGACGGCGAGTTGCGCCAGGTAGCGTAGGGCGCGAAACTCCGGCGAGTCCTTGCCGAAGGCGTCATACGCCGTCTTCGGGTCCAGGGCACCTGTCACCGCACGGAGCGTGTCGAAGATGTCCTTGGCGAACTTCTGCCGGTCCAGCGTCGCCTGCAAGACCTGCGCGGCCCTCGCGGGCGTGTCGTCCATCAGGCCTTCCGTGGCACCGGCGATGGCGACGGGGACGGGATAGGCCGTCAGCGGTCGGTAGAGGTCGAGCCGCAGGCGGGCTGCGGTCAAGGAGCGCCAGGTCAACGGGTCGAACTCGCTGTTGGGCGGCGTCATCGCCCGCAGCGACAAATCCGGGAAGGCGATCGGCTGGTTCGAGGGGGCGTAGGACAGGTCGGGGCGGGGCAGCAGCTGGAAGCGAGTGGGCGTCGCGCTGGCGTCTGCGGGATCCCAGATGTAGGGCGTCGCGCCGGGCCGATCGAGGTCGGCGCTCAGGAGCGTGACGAGGTTGCGCAGCCTGGTCGCGGTCGCACCAGAGCCGAGCAGGTTCGTAGGCAGGAGTCGCATCGTGTCGGAGACGAGCATGTCGCTGCCGGTGCCGCCGGAGCGCAACATTTGCGCGGCGCTCTCGATGGGGAAGCGTCGGTTGGTGCCGCGTGGCCGGAGGGCGTTGAAGATCGAGGCGTGGTTGGTGTTCTCCGTCGCACCGCCGTTGCCGAAAGTGCCGGCGTTGAATGTGGGGTATCCGAAGTACGACGAGGCGCTAGAGGGAACTGGGAGCGCCAGGCCAGTGGACTGAGCGCCGTTCGCATCGACCATGCTGTTGTAATCGACTTGCGCTATGGCCCGCGTCTTGTTCCCACCGCTGATCGCGAGGCCGGCAGGGTTGCGTGGCGAGCCGTCATACTTGCCACGGATCCGGGCGTTGCCCGCTGCAACCGAGCCGTTGAACAGGCTCTGCCACTCATTGCCCTGGTCGAGAACCTTG
>JANXSH010001012.1 GCA_025356615.1 Planctomycetia bacterium
GGCGCAAGGCGGGCGAGTCGCCCGTCGCCGAGGACTACCTGGGCCGATTCCCCGAAAACGCCGCGTTGATCCGCCTGGCGCTGCCTCTTTCGCCCCGATCGGCGGGGAGCGATAGGGAGACGCCGAGCGATGCGGGTTCGCCCGATCCAGCCGCCCCCGCGTCGTCGGCTCAGCGCAAGGTCACGGGTTACGAGGTTCTCGAGGAACTCGGCCGGGGCGGCATGGGGGTCGTCCACAAGGCACGCCACCTCGCACTGAATCGCTTCGTCGCACTCAAGTTCATCCTCGCCGGTCGTCAGGGGCAAAAGAAACAGGAGGACCGCTTCCGCCGCGAGGCGGAGGTCATCGCGAAGCTGCGCCACCCGAACATCATCCAGATCTACGACATCGGCGAAGTGGGCGGGAGCTACTACCTCGCGCTCGAACACGCTGACGCGGGTAGCCTCCGTGACCGCCTGGACGGCGTGCCGCAACACCCCCGGCTCGCGGCCATGCTGCTCGAGCCACTCGCCCGAGCGGTCCAGCACGCCCACCGCCAGGGCGTGATCCACCGCGACATCAAGCCCGCGAACATCCTCCTCACCTCCAGCGGCGACTCCGTCATGGCCGGGAATCGCGGTCGGCCCGAGCCGGTCTTCCTGTTCGAGGTGCCGCGCCCCTCCGAGGGGCTTTCGCTCTCCTCGCTGACGCCGAAATTGACCGACTTCGGCCTGGCCCAGCTCATCGAACACCAGGCGGCGGGCGAGGCGGGCCTCGCGGCGGGCACGCCCAACTACATGGCCCCGGAGCAGGTCCTCGGCGAGACGAACTGCGGCCCGCCGGCCGACGTGTGGGCACTCGGCGCGACCCTCTACGAGTTGCTCACCGGCCACCCCCCGTTCACGGCCCCGTCGGTCAACGAAACCTTCCGCCTGATCCTCGCGGCCGACCCGGTTCCGCCCTGTCAGCTCCTGCCGAGCGTGCCGCGCGACCTGGAGACGATCTGCCTGAAGTGCCTCCGCAAGGAGCCGACCGACCGCTACCCAGGGGCGCGCGAATTGGCCCACGACCTCCAGCGATTCCTCTCCGGTGAGGGGATCCAGGCGCGGCGGGCGGGGCGCATCGAACGACTGCGGAAGTGGGTCCGGCGTCGGCCCGGCACCGCCGTCTTGCTGCTGCTGCTGATCTCCAGCCTGGTGGCGGGGGTCGGGGGGGTGACGGCCGCGATGCTCCACGCCTTCGCCGGGTGGGAGAAGGCGCGAGCCAACGAGCGGGCCGCCCTCACCAGCGAGGCCAACGCGCTCCAGGCCCACGAGGACGAGCAGGTCCAGCGTGTCGCTTCACAGCGGCAATCCGCGGCGCACTTGTTCGATCAGGCCCAGGCGCGCGGGGCCGAGGGCGAGCCGGACCGAGCCTTGCGTCTCCTCATCGACGCCTTCCGTCGGTCCCCGTCCGCGGACGAGGCGTTCCGCGAGGCCGTTCGCGCCAACCTCACCGGCTGGGCCGCCCACGTCCACGCGCTGGATTGCGTCGTCCCCATCGAGGAAGAGTCCCAGTGCCTCGCCGTCGATCCCGGCGGAAGACACCTCCTGACGGGCGCGTTCGACCGTAGGGCCAGGCGGCGCGACCTCGCCACAGGCAAAGTGCTAGACACCCCCTGGGACTTGCGCATCTCCCCGCGATTCATGTCCTTCGACCCTGCGGGAAAGCGCGTCCTCATCGGCGAGGGCGCTCTGGACGCCTCGCTGACGATCCACACGGCGAGCCTGCGCGACGCTTCCACGGGCAAGCGGGTCGCCAAGGATATGATCCACGGCGGCGCGGTGACGCACGGCGTCTTCGCCCCGGATGGCCAGCGCCACTTTACCGGCTGCGAGGACGGCGTCGTCCGCACCTGGTCCCGCGAGGGCGTGGCCGTCGGCAAGCCCCGCCCGCATGGGCAACCCGTCCGCCAACTGGCCCTCTCCCCGGACGGGCGAACCCTCGCGGTCGCCCTGGGAGGAGGCGCGGTCTGGGTCTGGAACCTCGCGGACGAGTCGGCCAAGCCGATCATCCTGCCACACCCCGGCCCGGCGACGTGCGTCGTGTTCCACCCGTCGGGCCGACAACTGCTCACCGGGTGCGCCGACGGCCGGGTTCGATTCTGGGAATTGCCCGGAGGAACGCCTCAATCCCGCTCCCTGTGGCACGCCGGGGCCGTCGTCCGTGTCGAATCGAGTCCCGACGGCCAGACGATCCTCACCGCCACGACGGAAGGCGTCACCCGACTCTGGGACCGCGACTCGGGCCAGGTGATCGGCGTCTTTCGCGGGAGCGGGCTGCCGGGTGGGTTCACCGACTCCGGGCGGCGCGTCTTCGTCCCCGCCAGCGGTCAGCTAAGGGTCTATCGTCGTGCAACACCCGACTCCCTCCCGTCCGCCGCACGCCCCGAGGCGGTCGCCGCGCGGGGCGGGCTGGTGGACGTCCTCGATTCCGCCGCGTCGATCGCCTATTTCCCCGATGGCAAGCGTGTCCTGCACTCCGAGGCTATCCCAGGCCGAGCGCGAGGCTTGGCCTTCATCGACTCGCCCGAGGGGAGTGTCGCCCTCCGACACGCCTACCCGCTCGTCCAGCGCGTCGCCCTCGACGAAGCGGGCAAAGTCGCGGCGACGGCGTCCGCGTTGGCGGACCGGGGACACGCCGTCCAACTCTGGGACGTGGCGGGGCGTCGGCCCCTCCATCCCCCGTTCTCCGTATCGCTCCCCGTTCGCGCACTGGCCCTCACGCCGGACGGCACCCAGCTCGTCGCGGGCGATGAGCGCGGCACGGTCCGCCGATGGGATGTGGCCACCGGCAAGCCCATCGTCCCGAACCTCGACCACCCTCGCCCCGTCCGCGCGTTCGCCTTCCACCCCGACGGGAAGACGGTCGCCGTCGGCACCGGTCAGACGGGTTCCGAGCCTGCCGTCACCTTCTGGGATCTTCGCACCGGCCAGAGGCGACCTACTTCCCTCCCCCACCTCGGGCCGGTCGATCGTCTCCGCTACTCCGCCGACGGCAAGCTCCTCCTGGTATCCGGCTCATCGGCCCGCGTCTGGGACATGGAACACAATGTCCCGCTCGGCGACTCTCATCGCAACGTCGTTGCCAGCCATCTCGCCGGGGACGGCTCCCGACTGGTCCTCGCTACCAGCGACGGCCGCGTCCAAGTATCTGACCCGCGCACCGGCAAGCCGATCGGCCCGCCGCTCTCCCACCCGCACCAGGCCATCTCGCTCGACCTGTCGGCAGATGGCACGCTCCTCGTCGTCGGAGGGCGGGACGGCAGCGCGCGCGTCTGGGACGTGCGCGCTACCCCACTGCCCCTCGGGCCGGCTGTCGTCCCCGGCAGGCCGGTCGTCGGCGTCCGGCTTTCGTCGGACCGCCGGAGCTTCGTCACCACCTGTGTCGATGGGACCACCGAGTCATGGGCCATTCCCGCCCCGCGCGAGGGGTCGCTCGAGCAACTCGAGGCGTGGGTCGATCGCCTGCTTACCAATCCCGCCACGGAGACGGATCAGAGCATCTCGCCTGATCCTGCTTATCATCGGAGGCAGACGCGCCGGGCGATCCGCCGGGGAGACCTCTTCGCCGCGCGATGGCACGCGATCCGCTGGAGTACCGCCGACCCCCGCGACCCGGCCCCCCGCGCCGACCTGGCACTGTCACAGCTTCGAGCGGGCGCAGGCACACTGGCCGGCGATCTCGAAAGGGGGTTGTCGCACTGCCAGCAGGCGGGCGACTGGCGCGCGGCCCTTGCGTGCCTGGATCTACTCATCGCGCGATCTCCCGGCGAAGGTCGGCTCTTCGAGGAGCGCGCGGAAGCCTACCGCAGACTCGGCGAGGTGGCGAAGTGCGATGCGGACCTCGAGCGGGCCATCGAACTCGGCGCGGACTCACTTTTCGTCACGAGTGTGGCGCGGAGTCTGGGCGATCGGGGCAAGTGCATCGACGCCGCACGGCTCTTCCGCGTGGCAGAACTTCGTGCCCCGCCGCCTTATCACGATCGGATGGCCCACGCCCTGTTGCGTCTGCACATCGGGGACCGAAAGACCTACGGCATCCTGTGTCGGGACATGCTGATGTCGCTGCACGAGACGGAGCCCCCGGCGGGGTTACTCAGCGAGATATTGTGGGTCTGTTGCCTAGGGCCGGGGGCGGTCGCCGACTACGCACCCCTGATCGAGCTGGCCGATCGCATGCTGACGACGATCCCGAAGGAAGCGGACGCCGAAGTCCGCCAGCGCCGAACGGTGATCCTCGCCGCCTTGCTCTACCGCGACGGGCGAACCAAGGCCGCGAGTGATCGACTCCGCGAGGCCATCCGCCTCGCCGGGGGAGGGTACAGCGCCTCGTTGTGCGCATTCCTGGCGATGGCTCACCACCATCAGGGCGACGAGGGCGAAGCGGGACGGTTCCTCTCCGAGATGAAGCGCCTCGAGGCCGACAGCGTCGGGCTGGCCTTCCTGGCACGGCTGCCGCAATATCACCTCTGCCGCGAGGCGGAGCAAGTGATTGGCGAAGCAATTCCCGGTGATCGATGAGCTATCGGGACAAACTCTGACTGAAACGGATGATGGACGCATCATCGGTTGTAATGTAGAATTAGCCAAAGAAGTTCAACGCCTCACTCGAATACAGCGGTGACGACCCTCCCGACCTCGTCAACCATCGCGTGCGTGCCCCTCGCTCGATACCAATACAGGTTGTCGGTGTGTCCGAATCCCACCCGAGGTGTCACGAAACCGACGGAGAATGCCCATGTCCCCCGCGACGAGATCCTGTCCCAAGTGTGGGACTGTTCTGATGATGCCCGATCCGCTGCCGGAGCGAGTCGGCTGTCCCAAGTGCAAGGCCGTGCTGAAGATCGGCGGCAAGCCCGTAGCGTCGGTTCCAGCAGTCGTGCTGCCTCCCGCCGAGCGCCAGACGAGCTATGTCGTGGTGCCCTCGGCCCCATCGTATGCGCCGCAGCCGCAGCCGCAGGCGGTAGCCAGCCCTCCGATGCCGCTGATGGCGGTGGCCGGCCATACGCTCGTCCGCGAGCTGGCGCGCGGCGGGCTGGGGGTGGTCTACCTCGCACACCACGACATGATCGGGGATTACCGGGCGATCAAACGGCCCTTATCCGATGGCGGGTTCGACCGCGACGTGCTGTTGGCCCGCTTCCGCCGCGAGGTGCAGGCGGTGGGGGCGCTACGGGACGAACACATCGCACGCACCTTCGACGCGGGCATCGACGCTCACGGCCCGTATCTGGTCATGGAGCATCTCGACGGCATGTCGCTGGCGGGCCTGGTGGCCCGGCATCGCAAGCTGCCCAGCGCTGAGGCGTGTGAGATGATTCGCCAGGCGGCAATGGGGCTACAGGGTGCCTACGAGGCGGGTTTGGTTCATCGCGACATCAAGCCGAGCAACCTGATGCTGGCCCGGACGCGCAACGGGGCGCGCGTCGTCATCATCGACTGGGGGCTGGTCAAGCGCGCTGGCGAGGCTGCCTCCAGCGCCTCGGCGGGCGGGCTGACCGGCTCGGGCATCGGCCTCGGTACGCCGGACTACATGGCCCCCGAGCAGGTCTCCGAAGCCCGCACGGTCGATATCCGCGCCGACATCTACAGCCTCGGTGCCACTCTTTACTCGCTCCTGTCGGGGCGAGTCCCGTACCCGGATCGCTCGGACCTCGAGAAGCTGTTGGCGCACCAGAAGGGCGATCCGTTCGTCCCGCTCTCGCAGTTGCGCCCCGACGTGCCGCAGCGGCTGCTGGCCGTCCTCGAGAAGATGACGGCCAAGGATCCCAGTCAGCGCTTCCAGACGCCAGCCGCCGTGGCAGACGCGATGGCGTACTTCGCAACTGGGACCAACCCTGGGCAACTGGCGGCGCTGCTGGGTCAGGAGACGGAGCGGCCGATCCCGCCGCCGAGCGGCTTCAACACCTGGGGCGTGCCGGCCTCGACTCAGGGGGTGCCAGCGGCGATCGGACAGCCAACCACGACGTACCAAGAGATACAGGTCGGTAAGACGATCCTGTCAACGATGCCGACCTCGCCGAAGCCGGCCGGCGGCATTCCCAAGGGTAAGATGGTCGTGGCGGCCGGCGTCGTATTGCTGCTGGCCGTGGTCGTCGGTGGCGTCTGGATGATGCGCGGCGATGGCAAGAGGAAGGAAGACCCCATCGCCGAGACGAAGGATAAAGGGACGAAGGACAAGAACAATGAGAAGCAGGCGGGGCCGCGTTTTCTGATCAACGAGGACTTCAAGGACGCTTTCAAGATCAAACGTCTTCCCAAGGGATGGACCGAGGGGGAGGGATTTCGTGTCGTCAAGGACCAGGCAGGCCAGGTTTGTCTCGAGCTCAGCACGGGAGGAGCAATTCACTGGGTGAAGCTTATTCCTGTCGCGATAAGCGGTGATTTCGTCCTCGAGTGTACCTGCTTCGTGCCCTACGGCTCTATCACTTCTCCTTATTCAGCCGTGACCTTCAAGCTCGAGGACCGTGACAAGACTACTCTGATCGTCGTCAATGTCAATTCGCACGGGAACCTATTGATCGGCACCAAACAATGCACCCCGCCACCCAACTTCATCGTGGACCGTCCTCTCAAGATCACCATTGATCGCGAAGGCACTAACCTGCGCGTCTTGCTCAACGACGAGGTAGCAGCCACCAAGGATCTCGATGCGAGCGGAGCCATCGACGAAGTGACGCTCGGGTTGACTCCGACCCGGCGTGCTGGTGTCGGCCCGCGGATCTACGGCATCCGCGTGGGAAACCTGGGCGCGGAGGGCGGGCCAATGCCGATGCCCGAAGGCACGAAAGGCGGGGGGGGCAAGAAAGGCAAGAGATGACCTTGCCGAGGTGAGATTCATCCACCCGAACCGCCTTGACCCCGGCACCCCCTCCGGGTATGCAGCCGGGCCGAGGCGCTTCCGCGCTTCGACTCGCACGGAGGTAGTCATGGGATCTTGCCTGAAGCAGGCTCGTCTAGCTCTCGCTCTGGTTCTCGTGTTCGCGGTCGGGAATCGGGCTTTTGCCCAGGTTTCCGTCTTGCCGCCGAGGCCGATTCCGGTTGCTCCAGGGGACTTGCCCGGTCCGCCGCCCGGCCCCCTAGGTCCGCTGGTCCCGCCGCCTTCGCCGCTGACCTACGCCCCCGTGCCCCCGCCACCCCCGCCCGGCCCGGTCCTCGATCCGGGGGTGGACGGATGGTCTCCTTTTGGCTCGGGGTCACAGAACCAGGGCTGGTTCTTCGACGCCGAAGTCGTGCTGGCCTTCCCGCATCTCAAGTATCGGGCGACGAACGACGTGCCGTTGCCGAACACCGGCGCGACCCTCAACGTGCCAACACGGCAACTCTCCAGCACCGTCATGCCGACCTTCGAGGCTGGCTACCGCCTGGGCGATACTCTGGGTCTCGTCGCGGCGAGTTACACCTTCCTGAACTCCGACGGGAGCGGTAACGTGAACGTGGGCGGGGTCGATTACGCGGTCCGAACCCGTGCCTCGGTCAACACGTTCGACCTCGACTACGGCACGACGCCTTACGAGTTCGCTCCCCGTTACACCTACTCCTGGCGACTGGGTGCCCGCGTGAGCGATGTCCGCTTCGATTCGCAAGCCCGCGCCGGCCAAATGTATCAGGGGGCCAGCAGCGACTACTTCGGGGCCGGCCCGCATGCCCGGCTCGACCTCGAGCGCCGGGTCGTCACGATTCCTGGTCTCTCCCTGTTCGGTCGGCTCGACGGGGCGGTCCTCATCGGGCAGGTCGATCAAACCATTCGCCTCGAGGCTCCCGACGGATTCGGGAATGTCCTCGCCGACGCCAGCAACAGCCACAGCACCCAGGCCGTCCCCGAACTCGGAATCCAACTCGGCCTCAGCTACATCGTCCAGGCGATCCCCGGACTCAAGATCACGAGCGGCTACGACTTCACGCAAATCTGGAACGTCGGCAGGCTCGGCCAGAGCGCCAACGGCGTCACCAGTAATACGCGCGGCAGCCTGATGACCAACGGCTGGTTCCTGCGGGGGCAGTTCGATTTTTGAGTCCCTATGAGGGGACCGATTGACAAAGCTAAGCTGCCGAGGCCGCGCTGAGTGACAGTGAGCTTTTAGGAACCAGGATCGAGGCCGCCGTCTGCTGTAGTGCCTTGTTCGGCCTTGGGCTTGTCACCGTCGTGGGGCCGTAGCCGGATCTCCAGCCGGCACCCGACAGCGAGCGCGTACTTGCGCAGCCTAGCCACCGACGGCGAGTGCCGCTGGCCGCCACCGCCTGACTCCAGGCGCGCCACGGACGGTGTCTTGGTGCCCATAAGCGCCGCGACCGCCGCCTGCGTTAACCCAGCCTGCCGCCGTGCCTTCAGCAACTCATCCAGCAAGGCGAACTCCTCCGCCTGCGCGTCGTACTCCGCCTTGACCGCCGGTTGCTCGAGTATCTTCGTGACAAATACCTTATGCGTCATCATCCCCTTGTACCTCTTTCATCCGTTCACGGGCAACCTTCAACTCCCTGGCAGGCGTCTTGGCGGACTTCTTCACGAAGGCGTGGAGCATCATAATCCGCCGGTCCGGCCGGTTGCAGAAGAACACACGACCGATCCCCCTCCTTGGACTTCGAGCGCAACTCGAACAGGCCATTGCCCATCGCCCGCGTGTGGGGCATGCCAAGGTCTGGGCCGAATGTAAGCATGCGCTCGGTGAGATGGATGTACCGTGCCTGGAGTCCCGGCGGGAACGCCAAGATCGCCTCCTGTACCTTGTCGCTCTAGTAAATGATCACCCATTCCATCTGGGCAATATTGACAAATCCGTTAACCGTTGTCCAGGCGAGACGCGCGGGAGGAAACGTCGGCCGGATCAGCCAGAGCGCTGTCGGCGTCGTCAGCAATTCGCGCGGCGACCTCACGACCAATGGTAGGTTCCTGCGGGGGCAGTTTGATTTCTGAGTTGGCCCGGCGCTTGCAGAGTTTATCCGCAGATTTCGCAGATTACACAGATAAAAGACCAAATTGGTATGTAATTGGTGTTGGTCTTTAATCTGTGTAATCTGCGAAATCTGCGGATAATCTCTCTCATCGACCCTTCACCCACCCGGCGATCTCGTCCACGACTTCCTTGGCGATGTGGCCCGGCTTCGCGTACTCCTCCGGCTTCGACTTGCCCTTGCCCTCCATGAACAGGTGATTCAGGGCCGGATAGACGACGACCTTCGCGTCCTTGTGATCCGCCAGCGACTTCTTCCACCCGCCGAGGTCCGCCATCGTGACTTGATAGTCGCGCTCGCCCTGCAAGACCAGGATGGGCCGACGTAGCGCGCCTGCCGTCCCCGCCGGGTCGTAGGCGTTCATCCACACCCAGTACGAGGCGGGGATGCCGAGCGGCAACTCGGAGGGGGGTGCCTCCGCCAGGTTCGCGGCCTTGACACGCGCCACCGCCTTCTTCACCTTCGCCAGGCCCTCCTTGTCCTTCTCCAGGGTAGGGTCGTTCAGCGAAAAGAGGTAGGTGAACTGCTCCAGGATCAAGTCTTCCAGGGGCCGAGTGTTCCCCGCCAGGATGACGATGCCGGCCAACTTCGGGTCCAGCGTGGCGATGCGCGGGGCGAGGTAGCCGCCCAGACTGTGGCCGGCGACGAAGACGCGCTTCGGGTCCACGCCTTTGGACCCGCGCGCCAGCGCGACCGCCGCGAGGGCGTCGTCGATGGCCTCGTCCTTCAGCGTGGCACCCTTCAGGGCGGCGTAGCGCGTGCCGTGGGCGCGCGTGCGCTTCTCGTAGCGCAGCACCGCCACGCCCTTGGACGCCAAACCCCAGGCCAGATCGCGTAAGGGCTTGTTCGGCCCGATCGTCTCGTCGCGGTCGTTTGGCCCCGAGCCGTGGACCAGCACCACGCAGGGGAACGGCCCCTCGCCGCGCGGCAGCGTCAGCGTGCCCGGCAGCTTCCAGTCGTCGCCGATCACCACGGTGGTCTCACGATAGGCGTTCGGCTTGGCGTAGGGAGGCGGTGCGAACTCGTGCTTCTCCTTCGGCGGGACGAGGAAGAAGCCCATGATCTGCTTGTCGGAGTCGAAGACCACCTTCAGGTCCAACGTCGCCTTCTCGAACTTGCACGTCAGATACACCGTGTCGGCCTTGGCCCCCTTCTCGACGCGGGTGCCCGTTGTCTTGGCGAACGCCCCGAGCTGCTTGCCGATCGCCTTCCAGGTCGTCTCCAGTTTGTCGCCCGGCAGCGCCTTGCGCATGTTGTCATCGAAATGCTTCGCGGCCTTTTCGTACTCCCCCTTTTCGAGCGCGGCCAGCATCGCCTTGGCTCGAGCCGTCTGCTCGGCGAGCGGGGCGGCGGGCGGTGTGTCAGCCGGGGCGATGGCGAACAGGAGCATCATCAGAGTGGGGAGCATGGCGGGCCTCGCGATTAGATGGTTAGTCACCAATCTAAATGATAGCGGAGCTGAGTACATGGGGCAAGAGGGCCGAATCGCACGAACGGCGAATTTCGGGGATGGCTCTCGGCGGCCCCTCTGCCTAGAATCGCCCTATCCCATGCTCCCCTCTCCTCTGCGGGAATACACCATGCGCAGCACCCTGGTCGCTGTCCTCCTCGTCGGCGGTCTAGTCGTGGCCGGCACCGTCCGGTATCGGGCACCCGCCGCCGACGACTCGCCCCCGGCCAAAGAGCGCCAGCCGTTCGGTATCGAGAAGCGAGAACGCTGGACCACGTCGAAGGTCGTCGGGTCTCCCGACCCCGCACCGCCGTACCGGCTCGAGAAGGTATTCCCCGAGCTGAAATTCGACGAACCGCTCGAACTGACGATCGTGCCCGGCGCGGACCGCTGGGTCGTGGCCGAGCGCCACGGCAAGATATTCACCATCAGCACCGACCCGAAGAAGCCGGACAAACAGTTGCTGCTGGACCTTCGCCGGACCATCTACAGCGTCGTCCTGCACCCGAAGTTCGCGGACAACGGCTACCTCTACGTCACCTCGATCCCGAACGTCGGCAAGGAGACCCCCGACGGGAGCCGGGTGTCCCGCTTCGTGGCGGACGAGAAAGACCCGCCGAAGGCCGACATGAAGTCGGAGAAGGTCGTCATCACCTGGCCCTCGGGGGGGCACAACGGCGGCTGCATCCGCTTCGGGCCGGACGGCTACCTCTACCTGGGCACCGGCGACGGGAGCGGCATCGCCGACGGCCTGAATACGGGGCAGGACATCAGCGACTTGCTGGCGTCACTCTTGCGCATCGACGTGGACAAGGCGGACGAGGGGAAGGCTTACGCGATCCCCGCCGACAACCCGTTCGTCAAACACAAGGGAGCACGGCCCGAGATCTGGGCCTACGGCCTGCGCCAGCCGTGGAAGTTCAGCTTCGACAAGGTCAACGGCGACCTGTGGGTGGGCGAGGTGGGGCAGGACTTATGGGAGTCGGTCTACAAGATCGAGAAGGGGGGCAACTACGGCTGGAGCGTCAAGGAGGGGAGTCACCCGTTTCGGACGGACCGCAAGGTCGGGCCGACGCCGATCCTGTCGCCGGTCGTCGAACACCCGCACTCCGAGTCCCGCTCGCTCACCGGGGGCTACGTCTATCACAGCAAGCGCATCCCCGCGCTGAAGAAGGCGTACATCTACGGCGACTACGACACGGGCCGGGTGTGGATGCTGCGCCACGATGGGAAGAAGATGACCGAACACCGCGAGTTGGCCCGCAGCCGAATCCGCATCGTCGCCTGGGGCCAGGATCACGAGGGCGAGGTCTACGCGCTCGACTTCATGAGCGGCGGCATCTACCGGCTGGTGGCGAACCCGCCGCCCGCCGCCGCCGCCCCGAAGTTCCCGCACAAGTTGAGCGAGACGGGCCTGTTCGCCTCGACGCGCGACCTGACGCCCGCGAAGGGGCTGATCCCCTACTCGGTCAACTCCGAACTGTGGTCCGACGGCGCGATCAAGGAGCGATTCATCGCCATTCCGGGCGACGGCAAGATCGAATACGAGACCGTTCTCTATCCGGGAGGAGCGCCCGGCGCTTTGCCCGGCTGGAAGTTCCCGGACGACACGGTCCTCGTCAAGTCGTTCTTCCTCGAGACCGAGCCGGGCAACCCGAAGAGTAAGCGTCGGCTCGAGACGCGACTCCTCCACGCCGTGCGCATGCCGGGCACCGAGGAGGTCGGCGACCAGGTCTGGTACGGCTACACCTACGTTTGGAACGACGCCCAGACCGACGCCGAGTTGCTCGACACGAAGGGAATGGACAAGAAGTTCACGATCACCGACGCGAAGGCACCGGGCGGCAAGCGCGAGCAGGTCTACCACTTCCCCAGCCGGACCGAATGCACGATGTGCCACACGTTCACCGCCAAGTACGCCCTCGGCGTGAACACTCTGCAGATGAACAAGGACCACGACTACGGCGGCGGGAAGGTGGCGAACCAGCTCGCAACGCTGGAACACCTCGGCCTGTTCACCAAGCCTCTCCCCCAGAAGCCTGAGAAGTTGGCCCGGATCGTCGATTATCGCGACAAGACGGAAAAGCTGGAGGTCCGCGCCCGCGCCTACCTGCACGCGAATTGCAGCCACTGCCACCGCAAATGGGGCGGCGGCATCAGCGACTTCCAGTTGCTCGCGAACCTGCCGCTGAAAGAGACGGGGACGATCGACACCAAGCCAGGCCAGGGGACGTTCGACCTGAAGGACCCGCGCATCCTCGTGCCGGGCGATCCGTCGCGCTCCCTCCTCCTGCACCGGATGAAGCTGTTGGGGCTGGGGCGGATGCCGCACATCGCCTCCAACCGCGTCGATACGGAGGCCGCCGAGTTGGTGGAGGAGTGGATCAAGGCGTTGCGGCACTAATTACACCCTGTTCGCGCGATCGAAAATAGGGCGTTTGGCAGTTCCGAGCTACTTCTCCTGTAATTGTTTAGCCGCGACGCGGAGCGGAGCGCGAGACGCACTCCGCTTCGCGGCTAAACAATCGCGTCCACTACAGGAGAACTACGCCCCTCGCCTCCTGTACTTCAGGCTCTCCCCGAAGACGAGAAGAACGCATTCATCCCACCTCCACGAGTTCCAGCGTCTTGCCATAGCGCAGGTACACCGCGTGACGCAGCGCGGCGTGGTCGGGCCGACTCAGCTTCGGGTCGGCGGCGACGAGGGCGAAGGCGTCGCGCCGGGCGAGGTCGAGCAACTCCGTGCCCGCCTGGGCCAACGCCCAGAGTTCGCCCGCGCCGTGCTGCTTCGTCCCGAACAACTCGCCGCTGCCGCGCAACTTCGCGTCCTCCTCGGCGAGGGTGAATCCGTCCGTCGTCCGCATCAGGACGCGCAGTCGCTCCCGCCCCTCGTCCGTCTGCGGGTCGGCGAAGAGGTAGCAGTAGCCCGGCGTCGTGCCCCGGCTGACCCGGCCCCGGAGTTGGTGCATCTGCGACAGCCCGAAGCGCTCGGCGTCTTCGACCACGAGGTAGGTCGCGTTGGGCACGTCCACGCCGACCTCGATGACCGTGGTCGAGACGAGAAGGTCGATCTCGTGCCGGGTGAAACGGTCCATGACATCCGCCTTCACGTCCTCGTCCATCTTGCCGTGCAGTAGCCCGATACGGAAGTCGCGGAACGCGCCGCCGGACAGCTCGCGGTACACCGTCGCGGCGGAGCGCAGGTCCAGCGTCGCGGAGTCCTCGACGGTGGGGCACACGACGTAAGCCTGTCGGCCCTCGTGGAGCGCCTGGCGTAGCCGGGTGTTCAGCGAGTCGCGCTCTCCCTCGCGCAGCCAGCGCGTCGTCACGGGCTGTCGGCCCGGCGGCAACTGGCGGATGATCGAGATGTCCAGGTCGCCGAAGACCGTCAGCGCGACCGTGCGGGGGATCGGCGTCGCGGTCATCACGAGGTAGTGCGGGTTCGCCCCGAGTCGGCGGACCTGGGCGCGCTGGTGGACGCCGAACTTGTGCTGCTCGTCGATGACGACCAGCCCCAGCCGGGCGAATTCGACGCCCTCTTGCACGAGCGCCTGCGTGCCGACGACGAGGTCGATGTTCCCGTCGCGCAGTGCGGCGAGCGCCTTCCGCTTCTCCGAAGCGGACAGGCCGCCGGTGAGGAGGAGTCGGCGGACCCGGCTGTGGGCGAGGTAGCGGTCGAGGGTGCGGGCGTGCTGCCGGGCCAGAACCTCGGTCGGGGCCATCAGCGCCGCCTGGTGCTTATTAGCGACGGCGACGAGCATGGCGTAGACCGCGACGGCCGTCTTGCCCGCGCCCACGTCGGCCTGGAGGAGGCGCTGCATGGGTCGCGCGCCGCCCATGTCCTGACAGACCTCGGCGATGGCGCGGTCCTGGTCTTCGGTCAGCGCGAAGGGGAACAGCCTACGGATTCGGCCGTCGATGGCGGGGCTGACGGGGAGTGATGGGGCTACGGCCTCGTCGCGCGACTCGCGCCGTCGAAGCGCGAGGGCCACTTGAAGCACGAGCAACTCCTGGTAGATGAACCGCTTGCGCGCGAGGCCCGCGCTCTCGAGCGACTCCGGGGCGTGGACCTGCCACAGCGCGGGGCACACACCCGGCCAGCCGTGTCGTTCGCGGAGCGCCTCCGGGATCACCTCGACCACCGACGCGGCGTGGTCGCGCAGGGCGCTCTCGATGATCGCCCGCAGGACGTGGGGGCGCAGGTCTTCGGTGAGCGGGTAGACGGGCACGATGCCGGGGCCGGAAGGGTCGGTGCCGTCGAGGATCTGGACGCGCGGCGAGCCGATCTGCCAGTGGTCGCGATACCACTTCGGCTTGCCCGAGAACGAGACGCGCTGGCCGAAGCGAAAGCGTTTGGCGGCGAGCGCCTGGTTGAACCACACGCCCTCGAGGACGTGGACGTTGTCGTCACTGACGACGACGCTGACGAGGAACCCGCCGTTGGAGGTGGGCCTCGACTCGATCTCGACGACCTCGCCCTGGACGGTCTGGAGCGTGCCCTCGGCGAGTTGCGCGATGGGGCGGAGGTCGGTGAGGTCTTCGTAGCGATTCGGGAAGTGAAAGAGCAAATCGCCGACCGTCGAGAGACCAAGGCGACCGAGTAGATCCCGCCGCGCCGCCGAAACGCCGGGCAACTGGTCCAGGGGGATGGGGACGGACTCGGGGTTCATTCTTGATCGACCAGAGAGTCACAGAAAAACAGACAGGTAGCGATCTGGCCCACGGCGTCGTCCGGCGCGGCGGAGACGGGCCTAGAGCAACAAGCGGAGCAGTTCGAGGCCGCACGGTTGGTCTCGTTGGCCGTCAGCAAGGTCTCCAGTCGCCAGGACGCGCCTGGGAGAAGTTGACGGTCGGGTCGGCGACGGTAGAATCGGTGTGGGGCAAGCTTGAGCAAGCTCCGGGGGATAGGGACGGGTAACACGCCTCGTCTCGGGAGCTTGTTCCGTCCGTCTCTCAGGCCGCAACTACTTCGCCGGTCTGGTTTTTCGTGCGTCGAAAAGGGCCAGAGCCTAATCATATCCCCTTCTACCCCGTTCGCCAGGTCAATCACAGAGGCCGTTTCCATGACAAGCCGAGCCGCGACGGAGTACCGCTACGAGAAACTCACCTGGCCGGAGATCGACGACGCCGTCGATCTCGGCAAGGTGTGCCTCATCCCCTGCGGGGCCGTCGAGCAGCACGGGCCACACTCGAATACACAACCGGATGCCTTTCTCTAATTGCCGCCCCTTTTCTGGTCGATATCCCTCATCACGAGTTGCACCCGAGCAATTGCGCGACTTGCTCTAGGCAAGGCGCTCGCGCGGGATATAATGGGCGTTTGTTCAGTTCATCCTGTGGATCGGATCAGGGGTGAAGATGCGGAAGTTAGCCGTCTCGCTATTCAGTGGAGCGGGGATAGGGGACATCGGCTACCGAGTCGCCGGGTTCGACTTCGTTTCCATGTGCGAACTGGAACCCGAGCGCGCGGCGCTCGCCAAGTTGAACTTCCCGTCCACGAGGGTGTTTCCTTTGGGGGTACAGGAGGCGCGCGACGAGATCGTAGCGAACGCCGAGGCTATTCTCTCGGGTGACGACCTACATTTACTCACTTGCACCGCGCCGTGCCAAGGGATGTCGAAAAACGGTCAGGGGACACTACGCAAGAACATTCGCGCTGGTAATCGTCCCGCACTCGACCCGCGTAATCGGCTGATCTTGCCCGCCCTGGAGATCATTCGCTCGCTTCGGCCCCTCTGGGTCGTGTTCGAGAACGTCACTGAGATGCGCAACACGCTGATCGAAGACCACGATGGGGAGATGAAGTACATACTGAACATCATCTTCGAGCGGCTGAGTGGCAACTACGAAGGATGTGCCTACGATGTGGAATTCGCAGACTATGGCATCCCCCAACGGCGTCAGCGGCTCATTACGGTACTAACGAGGGACGAGCAGGCGATCTCCGCGCTTCGCTCGGGAGTCAGCTTGATTCCACCTCCCACGCACGCGAAAAGGCCAACGCGAGACTTGGCAAAGTGGGTGTCAGTCATCGATGCTATCGGAGACTTTCCACCCCTGGACGGTCGAGACGAGAACTCGGCGGTTCAGCCGACGCTGCCGTACCATCGTGTCCCCATCCTCGATCCGAAAAAGTACGAGTGGATTCGACATACCCCTCCGGGCCGATCCGCTTTCGACAACCAGTGCGTTGAGCCGAGTTGTCGGTCCCAGAAGAATAGAACGCATGGGGCTTCCCACGACGGAGAGGGTATCAACCGCGCCCACCGGGACACGCCCCTCTACTGCGAGCGATGCAAAGCCTTGTTGCCACGCCCCTATACGGAAGAAGATGGTGGCATCCGGCTCATGTCGGGATACACCAGTGCGTACAAGAGGATGGACCCAGACCTGCCCGCCCCAGCCCTTACCCGAAACCTGAGCTACCCGTGCAGCGACCAGAAGCTGCACCCATTCCAAAATCGAGTCCTCTCCCTCGCCGAGGCGATGCGGATTCACACCCTCGACCGCTACGACTTAGAATGGGGGCCTCTGGACCACGCCTCGGGCACTCGGAAGAAGAAGTCAGGGATGGCACCGGACAGTCTTATCAGGCTGGTAATTGGGGAAAGCGTGCCGCCTCTCTTCTTCGAGTTGCTCGGCAAGCACATCTTGGTTTTTTCAGATCCCCATGCGATTGCCGAAGCCAAGCAACGCCGAAGCCACCGACCGGTACAGCGCTCCTTGTGGTGACGCCTGGCCCGGTCGCGAACGAATAGCCGTCACTTCTTTCTCGGCTTCCTTGGCTTACGCGCCACCTGGGATGCCGCAGCCTGTTTGTCGAGTTGCCGCTGCTCTTCCTGATCCAGTTCCACCAAGGCCATCCTTGCCTCGTTCGGCAGCTTCGACGTGGCGGGTTCGATGTCGGCCAACGCGAGATCGAAGATGCGGCTCTTGCAGAGTGCGGTAAGGAGTTCGGGGTCGGAGGGCAACACGACCCATTGCTTGCCCATCTTCTTCACGGCGGCGCTCGTCATGATGGAAACGCTGGTCGTCCGTCCCCGGCGCTTCTCGGGTTTGAAGTCTTTTTCCGGTGCGGCTCGCACCGCCATCTCGACGACGATTGCGTCGTCCATCCCCTCCACGACGTTTTCTACCTCGACATCCGCATCCACGGTGGAAGGCAGGATGACTTCCCCCCAGTCCGCCTCAGTGAGATCGTTGCGGTAGAAGAGGCCGAGTATCGTGGGCACCTCGTCGATGAAATCCCAAAAGAGGCCGAGCAGCCGGTTCGTTTCCCGATGGTGCGCCTTCCAATCCGCTCCCGTGAGTACGAGTGATCGCTGGTCGCCGATCTGCGGCTTCTTGCGAGTCTTGGTCGGCGTCGGCACGGCCCCGCACGTCGTCTTGATCTCGATCCCGCCATAGGGGTACGAGGCCCAGGAGTTCTTGGCCGTTTCCATCCCCTCGGCGCGGATCTTCGCGACGTGCGCTTTCCCGTCCGATGTCAGGGCGCAAAGGTCAGGGTAGCCGTCCTGATGCCCGTTCACCATCAGCCGATCCGGCATTTGGCGTTGAAAGCTGTAGCCATACACGGCCCCAACGAAACTGCCAAGATTCCGTGTGCCGAGCAGTTCGAAGAAGGGGATTCCGTTCATCCCCAATACGTCGTCGGCCAGTTCCAGCGTGAGGTTGGCCTGTTCCACCGCCCGGAACGCGGAGGCGGGAGAAAACGACCACGCGGTCCCACGGTCTTCCGCGAACTGGAGTTGCGCAGGCGGCCGTTTGTCCGCAACGACGAAACGGAGTCTTCGCCGCCTTTCTCGCAGGTTCATGCCCGGAGTTCGACGGAAGGCGACCAACGCGGTTTCGGCAAGCAGATGGGGAAGTTCGATCCCCGAATCCGCCGCAGCCTTGCTGACGACCGACAGAGGCGACGAGGCAGTGAAGGACGACGTGGCGTTGCCGCCTTTGTGTTCTGCGGCCGACGAGAGACCTTCGTTGAGTGCCGCCGGCAAGTGCTGTTGTTCTGGTCGATCGGCTGGAGGCTCATTGGCCGTCGCGAGTTCGACCAGGCGCGTCGGGGAAACTCCCAGTTCTGCCGCGAGTCGGACGATCGTTTCCAGCGTCGGGGTCTTCAGACCTCGTTCGAGTTCGCTGAGGTAGGTGCGACCGATCCCGACGAAGTCTTCTTGGGTCTTCCCGGCGGCTTCGCGAAGCGAGCGAAGCGAGCGAAGCGAGCGAAGTGCCTCACCGAATCGCTGGTCTAGAGATTTTTCCATAGCGCCCTCGAGTCTCGAAAGGCGTTATCTTGGTCGCGCGCATGCTAAAGCACCACACGCTATAGCGTGCAGAGGAAACCCGCCTACGGGGGTTGTCCGCCAGCGTGCAGGACGTAATCATACTTCGCCCCCACCCTCGAGGACACCCACCATGACAAGCCGAGCCGCGTCGGAGTACCGCTACGAAAAACTCACCTGGCCGGAGATCGACGACGCCGTCGATCTCGGCAAGGTGTGCCTCATCCCCTGCGGGGCCGTCGAGCAGCACGGGCCGCACCTGCCGCTCGACGTGGACATCGTCTGCCCCCAGGGGATCGCCTACGGCGCGGGCAAGATCATCACCGACAAGATGCTCGTCCTGCCGCCGATCTGGTACGGCTACACCGGCCACGTCATGGACTTCCCCGGCACGATCAACACGCACTACGAGACGTTCATCAAGAGCGTCCTCGACGTGACGAAATCCTTGGCGTATCACGGCTTCAAGAAGATCGTCCTGTTCAACGGCCACGGGTCGAACATGCCGAACCTCGACCTCGTGGCACGGCGGACGAACCTGGAGACCGACGCGGAGTGCCTCGTCTGCGCCTGGTGGAACCTGCTCACGGTGGACAAGGAGTTCCTCCCGAGTTGGCGCGAAAGCAAGTTCCCCGGCGGCTGCTCCCACGCCTGCGAACTGGAAACCTCGCTCTACCTGTACCTCG
>JANXSH010001044.1 GCA_025356615.1 Planctomycetia bacterium
GCTCTCGCGGAAATGGCTCTGTGATCCGCGCTGGGATTGCTCCGATGGTAGGGAGTAGACCTTCTTGGGAATGGCAGACCTTGTCATCGAAGCGAACTTTGCTTGCATTTCCTGAAAAGACGACTTAGACTAGATGATGAAGTTCGCCTCAGATGGATCGCTGAACTAATTACCAGGCTCTCCCTCGATCATGCAATCTAGCACCTCACTCCCAGGTGCCCACATCGGGAAATACCGCCTCCTGTCGCTAATCGCCACCGGAGGGATGGGGCGCGTCTACAAGGCGAAGGACGAGCAGCTCGGGCGAATCGTCGCTCTGAAGATCCTCGCCCCCGAACTTTCGCGCAACCCGATCCTGGTCGAGCGATTTCGCCGAGAAGCCCGCCACGCGGCGAGTCTGACGCACAAGAATATCGTCACCCTCTACGAGTCCGACGAGGCCGACGGCTACCACTACCTCGCGATGGAATTCGTCGATGGGATCGACCTCGCCGAATACATCCGTCGCAAGGGCAAACTACAGTCCGAGGAGTCTCGCCGCATCCTGATCCAGGCGTGCAAGGCGCTCGAACACGCCTTCACGATGGGCATCACGCACCGGGACATCAAGCCTTCCAACTTCCTCCTCGCCAACGACGAGGGCCGGTGCCGGGTCAAGCTCACGGACCTCGGCCTGTCCCGCATGCAGAACGACAACGACTTTCGCGTCACCCAGGCGGGTTCGACCGTCGGAACGGTCGATTACATGGCCCCCGAACAGGCACGCGATTCTTCCCTGGCCGACGTTCGCAGCGACATCTACTCCCTGGGGTGTACGCTCTATCACATGCTGGCCGGCGCGCCGCCCTTCTCGGAAGGGGGCATCGGCGAGCGCGTCTACAAGCACATGTCCGTGGACGCCGTGGACGTGAGGGCGCTCAATCCCGACGTGCCCGCCGGCCTGTGGACCGTCCTCCGCCGGATGATCGCCAAGCACCCCGACGACCGATTCCAGACGCCCGGCGACCTGGTCGAAGCCCTGCGCTCGATCCCGTCGGATAGGGACGACCTCGATCCCGAATCTTCGATGAACCTGAAGCCCAAGCAACCCCGGCAAGTGCCGAATCCTTCGCCCAGATCCTTGCCCCTGGCGTCTCACGAGAAGACCCCGGTGCCCGTCGCGCCGTCGTTGCCGAAGGATCGCCCTCCGCCGACGCCTTCCCGCCGTTCGATCGCGACGGTGTCCGACCTCGACACGTCTCCCGACATGCCGGACCCTCTCGGCATCACTTCGGACCAGCGCAGCAACGCGGCGGCCCAGTTCGCGCGGGCCACGGAAGTAATCAGTGGTGGGGCCGACGTGAGTTACGCCATCCAGCTGCTTCTGAATTGCTGTACGATCGACCCCCACAACGTGCTCTTTCGCAAGATGTTGCGCGAGGTGGTTCGCGACAAGATCGGCGGCAAACGTGTCGGATGGTTCGGCTCCCTCTCCCGGATGCCTTCGAGGAGCCGACTCAAGTCCGCCCTCCGATCGGGCGAATTCCGGAAGGTGATCGAGAACGGCGAGGAACACCTCACTCGGTATCCGGGCGACATTCGGATCCAACTCGATATGGCCGAGGCCGCCCAGTCGCTCGGACTATTCGACTTGGCGACCTGGATCCTCGAGCAGGCCCGGAGTGGTGCCCCGGAAAACGTCGAGGTTCTGCGCGCGCTCGGGGCGCATTACGGCGACTCGAAGCGCTATTCCCAGGCTGGCTTGATTTGGGAACAGATCCACAAGATCGATCCGTCCGACCGCGAAGCGCTCGACAAGATCCGCGAAATGGCCGTCGCCGAGACGTTGACGCGCGGCGGTCTCATGCAATGACGCTTCGTGGGGCTTCGAATGGATTGCGACCGTCATCGCTTCCACAGTCGCGGCGTCGCCCCGATGAGGATGCCGAGGACTAGGCCCGAGGCGTGGGCGACGTTCGCGATGCTGCCGACGAGACCGAGTAGGCACAGGACGAACCAGCCGAGCATGATGATGATCGTCTCCCGGCCCAGTCCCAGGCCGAGTTCGGGGGCGAAACGCATCTTCATCCAGGCGTACCCGAACAAGCCGTAGATGACGCCGGACAGGCCGCCGAATAGGGGGCTTTCCATGAAACGCAGGGGGGGATTCTTCGTGATGTCCCATTCCAGGTAATACTCGCACACGTTGGACGCGACCGCGAGGACCAGCACCAGCGCCAAGAACCGCAGCGTCCCCCGCGATGCCTCGATCCGGCCACCCAGCGAGAGGAGCATCATGGCGTTGAAGACGAGGTGCAGGATGTCGAAGTGCAGAAAGATCGGCGTGATCGCACGCCACAGTTCGCCGGAAGTCAGGGCGGTCAAGCTGAACCAGATCGCCTTCTTGCCGACCATCTCGTAGGGAGCGATCGACAGCGCGTGTGTGATGGCTGATGTCTCCTTGCCGAAGTTGCTGCCGAGCGTCACGAGGACCGCGATGACGATCAGCGCGATCGTCAGAGGCCGGTCGGCGGCGCTGGGGGCGTTGCCGTCCATGCGATCGCGGAGGCGCACCGTGCGGCGGCGGTAGTCCTTCTCTTGCTGGTCTTCCTTGCGGCGCAGTTCGCGGGCGATACCGGGAGCCTGGTCGAAACGCGGGTCCGTCGGCTGCTCCACGAAAAGGCGGTATTCCTGGCGTGCGAGATCGATCTTGTCCTCGTCGCACACCCACAGGCCGGTCTCCTCCCCTTCGGGCAAGAGACGGGTGGCGATGTTCAGGGTGAGGAGATAGTCGCAGAATTTGCGGGCGGCTGCTTCGTCCCTCGAGGTTGCGATCTGTCGCATCGGATCCGTTCTCTCGTCAACCTCGCGCCTGCTCCGGTGAGGGCGAGCGTTGTCATGCTATCGCGGGGCGTGATCCTCTGGAAGGGGGATCAGAGAAACGGAGCGATTGACTCTCGCCCACAGTTCGCGAGAATGGCTAGGTCGCCCTGTTCAACGGAGACCCTCCATGAAGTATGCTGCCCCCGTGCTACTCGTCCTGATCGGCCTGCCCCTCTTCGCGGCCACCCCGGAAGTCGGCAAGCCGGCCCCCACCTTCGATCTCGCGGCCGCCAACATCACGTCGGTATTCCCGGACAAGAAGGACGCGACGAAGCTCAGTCTCGCCGACTTCAAAGGCAAGAACGTCGTCCTCTTCTTCTACCCCAAGGCCATGACCCCAGGATGCACCGTCGAGTCGTGCGGCTTCCGCGATCGCGCCGAGAAGTTCACCGCACTCGACACCGTTCTCGTCGGCATCAGCACGGACAAGCTGGCCGCGCAGGAGAAGTTCGTCAAGAAAGAGAAACTGACGTTCCCCTTGCTCGCCGACCCCGAGAAGACGACGACGAAAGCCTACGGCGCGCTGGGCAAGTTGGGATATGCGTCTCGCTACACCTTCGTCATCGACAAGACGGGCACGCTCCGCCAGGTCTACACCAAGGTAAGCGCGGCGAAGCACCCAGACGAAGTGCTGGACTATGTGAAGGAGAACCTCTCGAAGCCGAAGTGATTCGGAAATGGACGAGCCGGAAGCGTCAGCGACGG
>JANXSH010001048.1 GCA_025356615.1 Planctomycetia bacterium
GCAGTGACAAACGTCCTCGAATCCCCGCTCACTTCGTGCGCGGCTCTTTCGCTCCCCCCTCGTCCTCAGCAAGAATGGCGGAGAACCAGAAAATTTAGTTGATGGGGATAGCCGAGGGGGTAGGATAGGCGTCAGGGGATGGTTCAACAAGACGGCGATCAACGTAACACTCTGGGCAGACCGTTTTTGACGTAGCAGGATGGGCAGAACTTTCCGCCCATTCAGCGCCCGCCAGAGTGGTGCCCTGGTTCGACCCATCCCGGCGGAAGCAGATCGGCAGAAACAGAAGTTATTCTGCTATCGACACTTGCGTCGATCGGTCAATCGGCCAAAGCAACGTCGAGGAGATCCATTGTGACTGCGCGCGGGCTTTCTGGAGTGCTGACGTTGACCATCACCCTGTTGTTGGTCTGCGGGTGCAGCGATAAGGCAGGCAACCCGTCGATTGCGGACGGGACCAGCAAGGGCGTCGATGTGGAAGCCCAACGCAAGGCGGTCGAGCAGGCCGCTCGTGCCCAGCGATTCGAGGACTTGCTTGGTAGCGGGAAAAAGGCCCTGGACGCGAAGCACTTCGAAGAAGCCGTGAAGGACCTCGAGGAGGCGGTTCGCCTCCAAGACGACCCCCAGGCACGCGAACTCTTGCAGCAGGCCCAGAAGGTCAAGGATGAGGCCCGCAAGGCCGCCTACGACCAGGCGATGCTTCGGGGATGTCAGGCCCGGAAGGAGCAGAACTACCCGGTGGCCGTCGAAGCTTTCCGGGACGCTCTTCGCCAGCTCCCCGAAAACAAGGAGGCCGCCGCCACTCTCGTGGAAGCCGAGTTCCACGACTTCTTGGAGAAAGGGCGGTTGGCTCTCGAGCAGGGACGGTACGCAGACGCCGTCAAGGCTCTCGGAGAGTCGGTGAAACGCCAACCCAACGACAAGGATAGCAACAACCTCTTGAAGCAAGCCCAGACGCAGCGACGGCTGCAAGTGATGTCCCAGGGAAAGGCAGCGTTGAAGGCGAAGCAATACTCGGAGGCCGTGCGGCTCTTCACCGATGCGAAGGACTTACTGCCGGACGCCGAGGTGACGGCGCTTCTCGTAGAAGCCAACTTCCAGGCAAAACTGCACCTTGGTCGCCAACGGATCGCGGCCAACCAGTTTGCCGCTGCCATCGCAGACCTGGAAGAGGCCAATCGGCTCAAACCGGACCATGTCGAAGTTCGCGACCTGCTCCAAAGGGCAAAGGAGGGGAGGAAGCGACAGGATAAGGCGGACTACGATCGCGCTCTGATCGCCGGAGATGCCGCAATGCAGCGAAAGGACTACCAGCCCGCCATCGACGCCTACCGCGAAGCGTTGGCGAGACCACTTCAGGACGGGACAGCGTCCTCTAAACTCACTGCGGCCCAGAACGCCAAGGCTAAGAAAGACTCCTATGAGAGCCACATTCGCCAGGGCAAAATGCAGCTATCGACCAAGAACTACCTCTCCGCCGAGGTGGAATTGCGGGCGGCCCTTCTCGACATGCCCGGCGACACGGAAGCGCAGCGTCTGCTCCAACAGGCCCAGAACGCCAAGGCGAAGAAACTCTCCTTTGATCGGCACATGAGTCAGGGAAAATCGCATATCCTTTCAAAAAACCACCGATTGGCCGAGATGGAGTTCCAAGCCGCTCTTTTCGATATACCTGGCGAGCCGGAAGCTCAGCGTTCGCTCCAACAGGCCCGACAAGGCAAACGCTGACTCGATCGGAAGCGAACCGGACCGGGAGTCGTGGAAGCCAGTCATCACCGATCCATCTGCTGGTGCGATTCGTCGCATTTGAAATCGGCAACGCTTTTCGAAAGGAGAGTGAAGATGTTACACCCTGTTCCGCCAGGGGTCTGCCAGCCCGGCATGCGATTAGGGGAAACCTGTGGTGTGAAGACTGCGCGACAACGTAACCTCGGCTTTCGAGCCGGCCTCGAACACGGCGTTTGCCAGCATCCTACGGCGGTTGCGGCTAGCGCGGTACTCTCTCGATACCCGCCTTCACCGCATCCATCAAAGCAAGTTCACCAGCGCCGCCGCCTCCAGTTTACCGCGAATCGTCAGCGCCGCGTCGGTTTTGTGGAAGCGCTACGGCTCGCGCGTGAAGGCGAACGCCTCCTCGACGCCCTTCGATTCGAGCGCCTTGCCGACAAAAAGTGCCGACGGAGAGGAAGGCGCGGCGCGCTCAGGGTGGCGAGGTGAGGTGTGGGGGAGAGTCAAGGTGGTCGGATAGGCGGAATTAGATCGGTAGAAACACAAGTTCGGTCGAAGCACGCAACTTTCCCATCCGTCCGCCAATACTCACGCCGGTGTCACGAATAATCCCTGGGGTAGTTCCACCGGAGGAGTTCTCATGCGTCGATTCCTGGGGAAGTGGCCGCGCCGTATTGCTGTGTTAGCTGTGGCGCTGGCCGTTTGCTGCTACTTGGCTATTCGCGTTTGGTGGTCGGACGGGAAGGAAGGTCCGCCACCGATCCAGGCACCGGTCAGTTCGTCACAGGCTAGGATCGCCGTAGGGCCTAACGTCCATATGAGTACTGCCTACGCATCCGACCGACATTTTGAAACGGTCATCGCGGCCGACCCATTCCAGCCGCAGCGACTGTGTGCGTTCGCTATTACCCCGGCCCGATAGATCATCAATAAGTGGAGGTTGGACCAGCGTATAATAAGTATAGAGGGAAGAAGGAGGAACGTATCATGACTA
>JANXSH010001093.1 GCA_025356615.1 Planctomycetia bacterium
GGAAGGGGGGACCAGAGGCGAATCAGCGACGTGACTATCTCGGTCTGGCTCCCCCTCCCCTAAAGGGGAGGGGGCCGGGGGGTGGGGTCAGCCTCTCACTGGCTCAACCCCTTCCGCTCTCAACCGGCGTCCAGACATCGATCCCCAACCTTTTCCCAATGTATACCTTTGCGGAACCGACACTTTCAGCTATCTCTTCCGTGAAGGGACGATCGACCCCCAGTGACGCTCTCCTACAACGAGGCTCGCGCATGTCCGCATGGACCAAGCTGACCGACGAACCCGACTGGTGCCGGGGGGCCGAGGCGTTTCCCCTGACGGCGTACTCCGAATTCCTGCCGCCGCCGTGGATGTCGCAGAAGCCCTACGGCACGGCGGCGGGGCTGCCGGATGTCCGCGCCGACGACTGCGGCTGGGTCGTCGGCGAACACGAAGAGGAGGTCGAACTCTGGCCCGGCCTCGAGTTCCTCGCGCGGGAACTGCTCGCGGAGGTCATGCGCCTCGGCAAGGGCGAACTGACGCGCCACCTCTCCCGCGTCAAGCTCCGCAACAACCCCTACTGGCCGAGCAACCTCGCCGCCCGCGCGGGGCGACTGGGCCACGAGCGCTACGTCCTGCTCGCGGGCGTCGCCCTGTCCCGCACTCAGGACGACAAGGGCCGAGTGCGCTGGACGCTGTTCGGCTCCAGCGAGCAAGGCCCCGGCAAGGCGTTCTGGCGCGGGTTCTTCCGCTCACCCACCGAGGAGTTGCCGCGCGAGGAGGGCGTCGCCTTCTTCGCGGAGCTGCTCTCGCGCTGCTTCGAGGTGCCCGAGGCGCTGGCCCTCGACCCCTTCGCGGCGGGGCTGCGGATCCTGCCGACGGGGCGCGACGCGCCGTGCCGATTCTGGGACGAGGGGAAACTCCCCTCGTGGGCTACCGAGTTCCTGTGGAAGCAGCGATCGGGCCTCGAGGGCGTGCGCTACCTCCTCACGTTCCGACCCTTCTCGCTCCTTCCAGAGAACGTCCAGGCGGCCTACCTCGCCGGTACTTTGCATCTTCTACCCTTCCCCGGCAGTCTCGTTTTCTGGGGAGTGCCGGGGTATCGGAAGCTGCAAGAGCAACTCCCCTTCGCCCAGCAGATGCCCCTGCTCAGCCTCTTCAGCCGTCGGGCCGATCCGCACTGTCTGCGCATCCTCCAGTCCGGCTGGCTGCACGAAAAGGTGGCCCACCCCGACGAACACACGCGCCCCAGTCGGCCCGAGTTCGTCCGCACGCACCGTTGGCAGAAGGTGCATCGCCACCAGAACGAGGTCGCCCTGGAGCCGGTCGCCGACAGCGTCACGCGCGTCCTCTTCAGCACCGACCCCGACGATCTCGAACTCTACAACAAGCCGATGGCCCGCAACGTGCAAATCTGGACGCGAAACCATCGCCTCGTCCTCGACGGCCCGCGCCACAAGGCGGGGCGCATCGCCCGCGCCGAAAAGGCGCTCGCCAGCGGAGGAACGTTCGGCTACCGCTTCCTCTTCCCGGCCATGCGCGTCGGGCCGCACGAGGTGTACTGGCACCGTCCCGTCGCCGCCTTCGCGGGCGTCGAGGGGTCCAATCTCGGCACCAACTCGGTCCTCCTCCTGAACGCGCCGACGGGCTATCTGACTGCCTACCGCGCTGACGATCCCGACCTGACGAAGCCGATCGAACTCTGGCCTCGCTTCCTCGACCGCCCCGAATACGACGCCTCGATCGAACTGTTCCGCCACGAGAGCCACCCACACCCCTGGCACACGGCGGGCAAGGTACGCGCCCTGCTCGAGTGGAGCGACATGCTCGGCGGCGTGGTGCCGCGCTCCGTCGCGCGGAGCCTGCTCGCCTTGTCCCAGCGCCAGACGCTCGACGCATGGCTCGGCTCACTGCCGGCGAAGTCGCACGACCCGATCGCTGGCAAGGCGCTGGCCTCGCGCCTGATCGATCGGCTCGGCCCCGAAGTTCCAGATTCCCCCGAGGCGATTCTCACGTTCGACCGGACGGCGACGCGCGACTTCGAGGAGACCTACTGGCGCACGATCGCGGACCTGGCCCACGGCAAATTCCGCAACAAGTGTTCGGCCGACTGCGTGCGCGACGACCCGACGCGGAGCGAACTCGAGAGTCGGCAGCGCGAACTCGACGCGCTGGCGCGACACCTCGTCCGCGAACACGGCAAGGTCCTCGAGATCGCGAACGTCGAGGGCGCGTGGGTCGCCGAGCATCTCTTCTCGTGGCGGACCGATTTCGCCTACGCCTGGATGGGCGGGTGGGCGCGCAACCAGCGCAAGAGCTTTCAGGAGCGCAACGTCATCGTCCGCATCCCCGGACGAGACTCCTCCCAGGCCATCATCCTCGCGGACCACTACGACACCGCCTACATGCACGACCGCTACTACCTCTCCGAGGGCGGCACCGGGGCACGTCTCGCCGCCGCCGGGGCCGACGACAACCACTCCGCCACCGCCGCCCTCCTCCTCGCCGCCCCGATCCTGCTGGAACTGAGCCGTCGCGGCCTCCTGGGCTGCGACGTGTGGCTCGTCCACCTGACGGGCGAGGAGTTCCCCGCCGACTGCATGGGCGCTCGTCGATTGTCCCAGGATCTCGTACAGCGGACGTTCCGCGTCAAGGATGCCGAGGGCGGCTACCACGATCTGTCCGGTGTGCGAATTCGCGGCCTCTTCGTCGCCGACATGATCGCCCACGACAACGACAAGAACAAACACGTCTGCCAGTTCGCCCCCGGCGAGGGAACCGACTCCGCCCGCCTCGCGCTGGTCGCTCACGAGGCGAACCTCGCCTGGAACGAGCTGGCCCGCCGTCTCAACCGATCGGCACCTCGTAAGGGTGCTGCCGCATCGGTTCGCAGTGACGACCCCGAGAAGATACCGCCCCTGGCCCCGCACGCGATCTTGCGCGGCGAGATCCGCCCCGACTGGGATCCGCGAAGTACACTGTTCAACACCGACGGGCAGATATTCTCGGATGTCGGCATTCCCGCCGTACTGTTCATGGAGGACTACGACATCAACCGCAAGGGCTACCACGACATGCACGACACGATGGCCAACATCGACCTGGATTACGGGGCCGCGCTAGCGGCCATCTTCATCGAGACGGGCGCGCGGGCGGCGCGATAGCGCTGCGGAGGTCGATGGGCGCGGAGCCGAGCGACCGACTGTCGTAACGGAGCGGAAGGCGGAGCGGGCCGAAAATTTTATCTGGGAGACGAACAGCGGCATTCCGTCTATGGAGTGCGGCGAGAATCGCGAATGGCACTTCCGAGGTTCAACAACCGACCAAAGGCGCGGGAAGGCGATCGGGCCACCAGGAGGAGGCCCGCGCAGCAGAATATAGGGAAAAGGATCTGGACGAACGAGGCTCCTCGCGTTAGGAATTACTCAACGGGCCTCCCTGGCAATTCCTGCCATGGAAGACAGCGAGGGTGGTACCCCGAAGTGCCCTCGAGTGCGAATCCCTGACTTCCCCCTCACATCGCGCATGACTCCGGGATGCCTCCCACACAGGTCTTGCGGCCCTCCGGGACTCCGCCTAGAATGCGTTCTGTTATTCCACCCTCCCAGCGCCGGCACGTCTCTTCGCGTGCCGGGCCGCACAGGATGTGCCTGCTCCCGGAGACGACTCCATGCGACGCCATTGCCTCTTGGCCCTGACCGTGGCCCTCTTCACCCTCGGGTGCGGCGGCGGAACGCCGAAGACCTCACTAAAACTCGACATCGCCGACTCGGGATCCCCCGACAAAGACCCCGACAAGGGTAAGGGTGGGGGGATCGAGATCAACATCGACCCCGACCCAGGCACCACGAAGCCCGTCGAGGTCGAGGCGAAGTTGCCGGAGCAGGAGTTGTACGACGCTGCCATGATGAAGGCGGTGGACCACCTCGCGGAGGGCCGACGCAAAGAGGCGATCGACGCGCTCGAGGAGGCGCAGAAGATAAAGGACACCGGCCCCGTCCAGCGCGAGATCGACAAGGTGCGCGCTGCGCTGGCCCAGGAGGCCGCCGCCATCAAAGCGGTCGAGGATGTGAAGACCGTCCTCGACGACGGCAAGGCCGACGACGCGGCCAAGCTCGCGGGCCAGGCGCTTTCGCAGCACGGCGGCGGCGACCAGTCGGCGGAACTCACCCGCCTCAAGCAGCAGGCCGACGCCATCCTCACCGCCGGGGTCGATGACGCGGATACGCGAATCACTCGGCTCCGGGCCGAGGCCGACGAGGCCGAGAAGCAGAAGAACCTCCGCGCCGCCTCCGTCGCGCTCGAGCAGGCCACGGCCCTGAAGCCGAACGAGGCGTTGACGACGCGCCTCGACGACATCCGCGACAAGCTCAAGACCTACGACGAGAACCGCCAGCGCGCCGCCGAGATCCGCAAGGACCCGGCCCGCCTCGACGATGCGTTGACGAGCCTCGTCGCGGCGAAGGCCGCCTGGAATACGACGGAAGTGACGCAGCAGATCGACGAAGTAACACTCGTCCTCGAGCGCCGGCGCGACCGGCTTAGCGTCGCCGACTTCGAGGTTCGCGGCGATGTCGGCGTTGCGGGCATCGGTCGCACCGTCGGCGAGGAGTTGCTCGGCTACTTCAAGCCGCGCTACGACCTCGTCGAGCGGTCGCAACTCACCAAGGTACTCGACGAGCTAAAGCTCGAAGCGAGCGATTTGACCGATAGCCAGGAGGGGGGGCGTGCCGTCGCCCGTCTGGCGAAGGTCCGCTACCTCGTCGTCGGCAGTATCACGCCGTTGGCAGGCATTACGGTCCAGGCCCGCCTCGTCGAGGTGTCCACCGGCCTCGTCGTCCAGACGGCCCGCGTGTCCGCGCCGGACCTCGAGTCGCTCCTGCCGAAGCTCAAGCAAGCCGCCATCCTCTTGCAGATGAACGACGAGCAGAAGGCCGCCTACGAGGACCGCCTCCAGTCCGCCGTCACCGTGGCGGTCAAGCCGATCCTTGCGACGGAGTTGGTCGATCTGCCGCCGCCCCCGCCGGTGACGGAATTGGCCGTCGCCCTGCCGCCGCCGATCCTGACCTACACCCCGGCGCGTCCGGCCCTCGGCAACCTGTTGATCGAGGACTACCGCGCCCTGCCGGCCCTCGTTCTCGTCCAGCCGCCCCCTCCGCCGGCGCTGGCCTTCGCGCTTACTCGGACCGACCCGCGCCGCCATCGCCTGTTCCGGCTCTCGCTCGAACTCGGCGATAACCTGTTTCGCCGCCGTCAATACGTCGAGGCGAATCGTCATTTCGGTCTCGCGCTCACCCTCGGCGGGCCGCGCCGCGAGTTGTCGCTCCGTCTCGACTCGTGCCAGCAATACCTCCCTCCGCCTCCGGTCTACTACACGCCGGTCGTCCCGGTGATCGGCTTCCCGGATCTCCGGCCTCCGGTCGTCATCGTGCAGCCGATCCTTCGGCCGCGCGTTGCGGTGTTCGGGTTCAACATCTACTGCCCGGCGGCCCTCGTGCCGCCCTCGTCCAGCGAGTTGCTCGCGGACCAGTTCGCCTC
>JANXSH010001111.1 GCA_025356615.1 Planctomycetia bacterium
CCGCTCGCACCGCTTTCGCCTCGTCCATGCCCACGGTCTGACGGCGGCGGCTCATGCAACGCTCGCGTGTTTCGACCAGCGCGTTCCGGTCGTCGTGACGATTCATGAACCCCTGCGGCGCGACCAGTTTCGCGGGGTCACGGGGGCGACAAAGCGTTGGCTCATCGGACGTGCCCTTGCACGCGCAACGGCACTAATTACAGTGAGCGAGGATGGTCGGGACAATCTCCTTACGTTCTTCCCCAACTTGCGACGGTGTGCCGACCGCGTCCACACGATTCCTAACGGGATCGACACGACGAGGAGGACGGCATCGCGTCCCGTTACTGTGGGAGACTTGCGCGAACGACTCGACCTCGATGGCGAGGTCACGCTGATCGGCTACCTCGGGCGATTCATGCCGGAGAAGGGTTTCCCCTTGCTCCTCGAGGCCGGCGCGCGGCTCCGTCAGTTCGGCGGCGTCCGGCCCTTCCACGTCGTCGCCTTCGGGTCGAGCGACTATCGCACGGCCTATGAAAAACAGATCGCCGAGCGTGGCATGGGTGACTCGATCACGCTGCTCGATTTCGTGCCGGATGTCACTCCGGTGCTGGAACAGTTGGACCTAGTCGTCGTGCCTTCGCTCTGGGAGGCTTCGTCGCTCGTCTCGATGGAGGCGATGTCGGCGGGCGTGCCGGTCCTGGGGTCCGACTGCCCCGGACTCCGCGAAGTGCTGCGGGGGACGCCGTCGCGAATGGTACGCACGGGCGACGTGACGGCCCTCGAGGTGGGCATGCGTGAGGCGCTCGCCGGCCTGTGGGCGGAGGAGGCCCGCGCCTACGCGTCGGTCGCACGGCAGCGATTCGACGTGCGACAGTCGGCGCGGCGGCTCGTCAATCTCTACGATCGGCTCACGAACGACGCGGCACCCGAGAAAACCAACCCCTGAAGCGATGAGGAAGACACCATGATTTGGCTTCTGGGCGGATACATGTGGCTGTTCGTGCATCGACCCTTTGAGATCTACAACTCGCTGGGCGAGATCCAGTTCGAGCGCGGCTACATGCTTTTCATGATGCTCGTCTGGGCCGTCGCGCCGAACAAGGGCTTCGTGAGCAATCGCATGCACGCCGCGCTGGGGTGCTTCTCGATCGCCCTGGTCATGGCCTGGGTCATGAGTCCCTACGCCAACAAGCCCGGCTGCATCGACACCGTCGAGAGCTACGCCAAGGTGGCCGTCTTCTACATCCTCGTCGTCACGACCGTCCGCGATGACAAGCAGCTCCGCCAACTCGTGTTCCTGTTCCTCACGGGGACGGGCCTCTACATGCTCCACTCGCTATGGGAGTTCATGCACGGGCGCATACAGTGGCGCATGGGCATCAGCCGCATGATCGGCGTCGATATCACCTACAGCGACCCTAACGCCTTCGCCTCGACGCTCCTCTACACCCTGCCTCTGCTCATCCCCTTCTGGCGCGAACAGCCCCGCCGGATGCCGCGCTGGTTCGTCCTGGGATATGGGGTCTGCGCGGTCATGTGCATCCTGCTGACAGGCTCGCGAGCCGGGTTCGTCGGGCTGTGCCTGTTCTCGCTCATCCTGCTGATCTCCTCCGCAAAGAACAAGATGCAGGCGGTTACCATCGCGTGTGTCGTCGGCTTCCTTGGATTCACGATCTTGAGCGTGGCCCTGCCTGCCGAACTCCAAGGGCGATACTTGACGCTCGTCGATTCGAGCCAGGGGCCGGCCAACGCGCAGACCTCCGCCGAGGGCCGGCTCGACGGATTCCTAGAGGGCATGCGCGTCTGGCAACAATCGCCGCTCCTGGGACACGGCCCGGCCTCGTTCGCCTTCTCGACGGGGCGCGAGGGGCAGGCGCACAACCTCTACGGACAAGTCATGTCCGAAATGGGCCTGCTCGGCGCGCTGTCGCTGCTGGCCGTCGTGGTCTGCTTCTGGTCGAACTGGCGCGAGTCGCGGCGACTCGCGATCCTGACGGGGACGCCGGACACGGACATGAGTTCCCAGATCGCCCAGGCGGTCGGGATCAACCTCGTCCTCTTGCTCGTCATGGGTTGGGCGGGGCATAATTTGTTCCGCTACAACTGGCAGTGGTTCGCGTCGTTCAGCGCCATCGCCGTCCACTGCATGCGGGTGCGAATCGCCACGCGGGAAGAGGCTTGGGAGGCCAGCGAACACGGACAACTCGCGTGGCAATAGTGAACCGCCGAGTGGCAGATTATATTCTCCCCTCTCCCCTGAGTACAGGGGCGAGGGGGATCGGAAAAAACGCCCTCTCGCCAATAGACCGACACAGGAAATGGTTCGCATGGACAGGACGTTCCTCCGACACGCTGCGATCTACGGACTCGGCACCCTGCTCATCCACGCGGGCAGCCTGGTCCTGTTGCCCATCTACCTCCGCTGCCTGAGCGAGCAGGAATACGGCATCCTCGACGTGGTGAATCGCCTCGCCGAGACGGTCGGGACGTGCCTGCTCTTCGGCGGGTTCAAGCAGGCCCTGTTCACGTTCTACCAGCAGGCACCGACCGAAGTCGATCGCCGGCGCGTCGTGACGGCCACTTACGCGCTCGTCCTCGTCGCCGGGGGAGTGGGCGTCGTCGCGCTGTTCCTGTTCGGGTCGTCGCTGGAATCGGTGCTACTCTCTGGGGCGACGACCGTCGATCAGCCGCGGTTGCTCCTCACGCTGGCCGTAATTAGTATTATCATCGAGCCGTTCTGTTTGATGCCCCTGGCACTGATCCAGGCCCGCGTCGAGTCGGCGATCTATGTGATCGTCGTCGTGGCACAGTTCCTCTTCCGCATCGGGTTGTGCATCTTCCTCGTTCGGGTCTTGCACTGGGGTGCCCTCGGCGCGTTGTCGGCCACGGCGCTGTCGGGCGTCCTCTTCGGATTGGCGCTGAGCCTCCGCGAGCTGTCTCGTGGGGTCGAATGGCCGGACTGGAAGCAGCTCCGCGAGATCGTCCGGTTCACGCTGCCGCTGCTACCCGGGGGGCTGTGTTTCTTCATCCTGCACAACGGCGATCGCTTCTTCTTCCTGCGTCACGGCATCGGATTCGACGAGATCGGCACCTATTCGCTCGGCTACAAGCTCGCGATGACGGTCAAGATATTCAGCCTCATGCCGCTCTACATGGTGTGGAGTTCGCAGATGTACGCCGTCGCCAAGGAGCCGGACGCCGGCGTCACCTTCGGTCGGATGACGACGCGCGTCCTGTCGGCGGTCCTCCTCGTCGGACTCGGCATGGGGCTGTTTGCACGCGAGGCCGTTGTGATCCTCGGCGACACGAAGTTCGGCTCTGCGGCGGACATCGTCGCGCCGATCCTCGTCGTCTGCCTGCTCCAGTCCGCCGTCATGATGATGGACGCGGCGTTCTACCTGCGGCACCGGACGGGCCAGAAATTGGGCGTGACGATCGCTTCGACGGTCGTCATCCTGATCCTCTACGAGTGGCTCATCCCGCTCGAGGGCGGCAAGGGGGCGGCGCTCGCCACGATCGGGGGCTTCGGCTTCTTGTTCCTGTCCACCCACTGGACGACGCAACGTCTGTTCCCCATTCGCTTCGAGTGGGGTCGCCTGGCGGCGATGGTGGGGCTGTGTGTCGGCCTATGGCTGATCGGTCGCGACCTGCCGCTGACCTGGTGGGCGATACCGGCAAAGGTCGGGCTGTTGGCTTCCGTGCCGTCCATCGCCTGGTGGACGGGCCTGCTCCGCGAGTCGGAGAAGCGACAATTCTACGAGTTGGTGGAACGTGGCAGGGCCATGATGCGCCGGCCGACCTCGCCCGCTCCTCCGGTCGAAACGGATACGACGATCGCGATAGGTAAGCAAGATTTTGCCCGAGGAGGTGCCTGAGATGAACAGCATGAGTTTCGTGGGCGGCATCAGCAAACGCGGCTCCCAGGGTCGGTTCGCCGACGTGCCGACGACGGAGACGGTCAACGAAGACTGGGGCTGGAGCAACGAATCGAGCGAATTGTTCCTCCGGGGGGCACCGGCGACCTGCCGGCTGTTCACCTGGGACGGTCTGGCCATGCTCATCCGCGGCTACGCGCGCTCGGGGAGTGCGGGACCGCTCGACCTGGAGCGCGTCGCCGAGGAGCTGCGCTGCCACTACCTCGAGACCGGCGAGTTGGCCGTCGATGACCTCGACGGCAGCTTCACGATCGCGCTGTGCGACAGTCTCGCCGAGCGCG
This sequence comes from Planctomycetia bacterium, assembly GCA_025356615.1. Taxonomy (GTDB): domain Bacteria; phylum Planctomycetota; class Planctomycetia; order Gemmatales; family Gemmataceae; genus JANXSH01. Next base: position 4,199 of record JANXSH010001111.1, read on the forward strand.
TCGTTTTGTATCGCAACCTCATCGGCGCGGGGTTCACCTACTACCGCCAGACGGCCGACGGCCTGCTCTTCGCGGGCAACCTCGCGGAACTCGTCGATCTGAGCGGCACCACCCCCGAGGCCAACCGCAGCACCCTGCCGGGCTTCTTCCTCTTCCGGTGTGTGCCGGGCCGGGAGACGCTCTTCGAGGACATCTATCGTCTCCTTCCGGGGGAGGAGATCCAGTGGGACCGTCGCGGGCTGAAGCGACGCCAGCGCCACACGTTCGCGAGCCTCCTCGGCGAAACCATCCCTGCATCTGAGGCGATGGAACGCACCGAGGCGATGCTGGACGCCGTCCTGCGCGACTGCCGCAGCCATCGCCCCGGCGCGGCGAACCTGCTCTCGGGGGGCGTCGATAGTTCCTACATCCAGGCGGTCTGGAACCTGCAACGGAGCGGCGACGAGATGCCGCCGAGCTACTCCATCAGCGTCGATCACCCGCACACCTGGATGGACACGGACTACGCGATCACCGCGAGCCAGGCTCTGGGCACCCGGCACATCCTCGTCCCCGCCGACGAGCCGTATCAGGGCTATCTCACCGACACGATGGCGAACACCGGCGAGCCGCCCAACCACGTCCAGAGTGCCTACTTCGGCCAACTCGCCCGCGCCATGAAGGCCGACGGCGTCCAGGCCGGTCTCTGCGGCGAGGGGGCCGACAGCCTCTTCGGCCTCGGCACGTCGAACCAGATCCACAACGCTGGCGTCCTGCGGCGGATGGTGCCGACCCGCCCGCTGCGCGACCTGGCCGCCTCGTTCACGGGCCTCGTCGGCTGGTCCCGGCTGGCGTACACGTTTCGCCTCTCGAGTCGGCTGAACGAGTTCGGCTGGCTGGAACACCCGGTCAATCAGGTGGCCGCGTTCGCCGACTGGGGGGCGGTGTCCGAGTGCTTCGGCCCCGGAACCGTCGAGGCGGCCTCGGCGGAGCGCCGGTCGCTGCTGGAGCGATACAGGCTCACCTCGGACCCGATGGACCGGGTCCACGCGATGGGCTTCCTCGGCGAGGCGATGGACAGCGCTGGGCTGTGGGCCACGCTGTTCCAGCGCGCGGGGATGGACCTCCTGTGCCCGTTCCTCGACTCGCGAATGCTCCGGCTCGCGCTCAACCTGCCGCACACGTCACGCTACCCGTTCCGCCGACCCAAGGAACTGCTCAAGTCCGCCCTGGCGCGCCGGGCCGGCACGCGGATCGCACGCCGAGTCAAACTCGGCTTCGGGCAGCCGATCTTCGCCTGGATGGCCCCCGGCGGGCAGCTGCGCCCGATGGTCGATCGCCTGGGCGCTCATCCGTTCGTCGATGCGGCAACGCTCGCGCGGGTTCGCCAGAAGCCGACCTGGTTTTTGTATAGCCTCCTGGTTTACGATACCTGGTATAAGCTCTTCATCGACCGCTCTCTGCCGCGCGTGACGGCTGCGCCGTTGATGCGGCGAGAGGTTCAGACTCATCATGTGGGGTGAAGTCGGTGTAAGGCTGACCCCACCCCCCAACCCCCTCCCCTAAAAGGGAGGGGGAGCAAGACCGGGTTGCCTCCGGCTCCCCCTCCCTTTTAGGGGAGGGGGCTGGGGGGGGGTCTTCGCTCCCCTGACCATGAGAAGACACGCTTCGATCGACCCA
>JANXSH010001153.1 GCA_025356615.1 Planctomycetia bacterium
CGGCGACACGTCTGCCGGCCCCGACCCGACCACTTCCGGCAACACCTCCGCGAGATGCCGACCTTCGGCCCGTGCTACCCCACCCGCCGCCACGCAGATCGACCGACTCATGCCAGCCGAACAGCACACCAGAACAGGCACACCGGCCCGGAGTAGGGAGGCCACGGACGCGACGGCCATTCGCAGCAGCCAGGGCGGGTTGTCCCCTCCGTCGGACAACGGGAACCGGCAGCGGACCAACTCCCTCGGCAGGACCGCGAGCGGCTCGCTGTCGGCCAGTTCTACGACAGCCTCGATACCGGCGCGGAGGACAGCGCGGGCGTCTCGCAGGTCGCCAGCGTTGCCGAGCCACAAGGCACGTCCAGGGATTTGGCGCATCGATCGCTCTCTGCCGCGAAGCGACTCACGGCTCAATTCTTATCGATTGGTCGTCAAAACCAACTGAAAATGTCAAGTAGATTGCAGGAGCGATATTATCGTCGATCCGTTTCTCTCGCAACCACCGCTCCAGGTCTTTTCGGTCGATTTTGTCGCTTCCTTCGACAACGGAGATGTAGATCACCTCTTGTTCGTAGGACGCAGAACCTCGAAACCGAACTCCCGGATAGTCGGCGTGGAGGGTGGCGACAAGGTCTGCGGCAATCGCCCCGTTCCTCGAAAGCCGTAGCGGAATACTCACGATCGGCCAAGTGATAGCAATTATCAAAGCCACAATCAATGTGGTAGCGATACGAATCACCACTTTGTGCTGGCCGATCGCCATGCGAGTATCCCGACCTCGATCTCGATTGCCAGGCGACCGAGTATTAGCGCAGCGAAGGACCATGTTCACCGAAGGTTGAACTCATATTTCTGGTTTCTACCGTTTTCATCTGACCGGCTCCGATGGTTGCGATTCGAACCCGGTATTCGAGATTCCTCGCTCGAGGTCTGGCCCATCACACCTCCCCTCGCCGCCTCGCCCGGCGGCGTTCGGCTTTGCGCTTGGCCCGAGCGCGGGCCGCCTCCGAAATCGGGAATTGAATCGTCGTGTCTTGTCGTTGCCACACTCCGAAGCGAATTGCCGAATCGATCTTATCGACGGCCTCATCCTGTGGCTGGGTCAGCATGTTGAACTCGGCCCCCAACCATTGCGGCTCTTTGTCGTCGGCGAACACCCGCACGGACTTTGGGCGGTTGGTCAGCCCGTGCGCGAGAGCGCGCACGGCGTTCCAATCGTCTTCCCCTGGCGACTCGAACTGGAGGCGCACGATCACGATCATGTTGCCCTCTCGGCGATCCGTTGCCTCATGTGCGTGTATCGAGGATGCGGTTCCTACCAAGTGCGAAGGGGGCTTGTATCGGGTGAATCACTTCCCGCCATTTGCCGCCGACGACGCTATCATACGCGGCTCGCATCTGCTCGGCTGCCTCGTCGGCGTCCATGCCACCCACGCCTGTACCGAGACCCGGAACGGCAAGCGAGCGTATCGGAGGGCTAGCTCCGGCATTGTATCGCATAACCGACACAAGGGCCGATCGCATCGATAGATAGGCATTCAGTGATCCCTTCACACTCCCCGGAATTCGCATCGTAGGCGCGGCGACGACGAACGGGAAACGCTTGGACGGCACACTTACGACGATAGCAGAGCCGACGGGCAACTCCCCGAAAAACTGCTCACGGATCGCGGCGACTACCCGACTTTGGGCCTCGCCTCGGTGGAAGTCGTCGATCGCCTTGTCGATCCCGCCGCTCATGTCGCCGAAACTGTTAGCAGGGCTGACAATGGCCTGACAGTCGAGATCCAGAAGATCGCCCTGAACGACTTCGACGTTTGCCACGCGATGAAAGTGATAGGCCAGCCGGTCGGCCACGCTGCCGTTTCGATCACCGAGGCTGACACGCAAATCGTTATCGCCACCGATTCCGAACGGCTTCAACGTTGTCATACGTCTTCGGCGGATCTGTCGCATAAGACCTGCGAACATCGGCCCGCCCTCCATGCTAGCGAATCCGAAGGGGCCACTTCTCCCTCACTCCGTGTACAGACGGGACAGCGATTCAGTTATCCCTCACGGTGTCGTGTCCGACGAGGCCAGCGCGATCTGAGTAACGCTATCATGGTCGAAGATGACGAGACCCCCACCCGGTGCGATGAATACGGCCACGCCCTCCCGAATGCTGAGCGCTGCGGGGAAATCGACCTCGAATCGCTCGCCGCCATGCAAGGCGACGGTGAATACTTGAAAGGGCTGACGTTGCCTGAGACTCAGGAGAACGTTGTTGAAATTTTCCGCCGTCATCGCTATCTCCGTGAAGATAAGTCGCTTGCCCACGAGGTAGTGACTCGACACAAGCTACTTCTGCTCCCCCTCTTTCGCCTTCTCCCCCGATCGCGACAGCGCCTTTGCCGCGTTCACCGCGTCCTGCCCGATGCGGACGGCGTCGATCTCGAAGCGGAAGGCGACCTTGCCCAGGTCGGACTCCTGGCGCGTGACGGCGTACCACCCCCGCCAGGCACCGAGGCCGAGGAAGATCAGGACGACAGCGGCGAGGAAGGCAAGGAGGTTACGCACGACGAATTCCTCACGCGATGATCGACTTCCGGCGGGAGACGTAGTCCCAGACGACGTAGCGATCGAGTTCGCGGCCGGCGGTGAAGAAGACCCGGCCACGGGTGGACTCCGCCATCTTATAGGCGAACTGTACGTCTTCGGAGGTCTGATTCCAAGTCGATAGCAGAAAAATATTGATCGTAATCCCCTCTTTGGCACACAAGTGCGCCTCGCGGAGGGTCGCCTCTTCGGTCCGCGAGTCGGGCGGATAGAGCAGGTACAGCATCTCGCCCTCGAAATGCGCCGTCGGCAAGCCATCCGTGATGAGCATCACCTGACGGTTCGGCGTGTCCTGCGCCGCCAGGAACTTCCGCGCCTGCGACAGTCCGTGTTGGATGTTCGTGAAATGCGGCGGGATCTGCATCTCGGATATCTTGGGGTCGCTCATGTCCGTCTTGAGCCGGACCACCGGGTCGTACACCGTGACCGGCTTCGGCATCAGCGTCGGCACCTCGGTGATGTGCCGGGGCTTGGCGAACGTGTACATCTCGATGAACTGGATGTAGTCGCCGGGGAACTCGCTCCGAATGAGGCCGTCGAGCGCCAGGCCCATGCGCTTGACGTTCACATACTGCCCGTCGTAGCGCATGCTGCCGGACATGTCGAGGAGGACGACGCTGGCGCAGCGCGGGTTGTTGCGCGTCTTGTGGATGACGATGTCTTCCGACTTCAGCCGAACGGGCTGGCCGGGGCCGACGCGGAGGATGGCGTTGACGAAGGTGGACGGGATGTCCATCTGCGTGACAGAATCGCCGAACTCGTAGGGCCGAGTCTGCTGCATCTCGACCGCCCCCTCGCCGACGATCGGCCCGGTGTGTCGGCCCGTCTTCGACGCCTGCATCTGCTCGAAGATGCGCGTGAGCAACTTCGACTGGAAGAGGCGGTACGCCTTGGGCGTCATCTGGAACCCGCCGCGCTCGGCCTCCTCCAGCCCCTGCTGCTCGGCGGCCTGGCGGAGGTACTCCTGGATCTGCTGCTGGAGGGCACCGAGTTGCTCCACGTCGCCCGGCTCGACGAACTGGGACAACTCCTCCATGTCGATGACGCCGATCTGTGCCGTCTTCGCCGCCTCCTCGAGCTGCTTCAGCAACTTGTCGAGCGTGTCCAGCTCCTTCTTGATCTCGAGGGCTTCGGGGATGGTCATCGACTGGTCGCCGGTGAACTCGTACTTGCCGGCGAGTTCATCGACCTGATACTTGTTGCCGAGATGATCGACGAGGCGCAACAGGCCGCGGGCGAACTCGCCGCGCTCGTCCCCGGCGCGATACCACAGCCGCTCGAGGTCGTACAGCTGCTCCTCGCGGACCGCCTCGTCGAAGTCCTTGCGGAGCTTGGGGGGCGGCTTCATCTGGGTCGCCTGATCCTGATACGCCCCGCGCGCGTCGCCCTGGACCTTATCCGTCTCGTAGGTCTCGAGGATACGTCGCTTGCGTTCCTCGAGGATCTGGCGTAGCGCCTCGATACTCGGTCCGAACCCTCGGATCTGCGACGGGTCGATGTGGACGGCGTTCGCCAGCTCTTCGGGCGTGAGCCGCCGCATGTTGCCGTAGGTCATCAGGTGGTCGAAGGCCGGCGAGACGAGGTCCGGCGGCGGCGTGGTGGGGCTAGGGAACTCGGCGGGGTCGTACTTCTGGTAGGTGTGGATGATGCCGCCGAGGCTGTCGCGCGTACTCATGGATGACTTCCGGCCGGGCAGGGTGGGGCGACGCGGACCTTGTTCATGAGCGGCAGCCCGCCCATGACATTGTAGGTCGGGCCGAGCAGAACGAGGCCACCAATTCGGCCGTTTATCACCCCGCCCTTTTCGCCGAACGGCTCACGCCCCCACCCATCCGCTCCACGAGTGCCACGTTGAGCGCCTCGTTGAGCCGCTGCGACGCTCGTGCATCGACTCCCCCGGCGGGATGCTCCGTCATGTGCAACAGCCAGCGCCCCAGCCCGGAGACGCGCACGGGGGACCAGTCGCCGACGACATCCATGCCGAGCAGCGACTTGCTCGCGTCGCGGAATCCGTCGAGGAGGTCGAAGACTTCCGGCGGCGTAAGTCGCCCCGAGTCCCAGTTGATCGTCGCGTGTTCCGCCGTCAGCACGTCCCGGTCGAGGGACACATAGAGCGGGTTCTTCGCGAGGTCGAGCCGGTACGGCCAGAGCAGCGTCTCCAGCCTCTCGCGGTCCATGACGACTTCCGGGAGCGGGCGGAGCGCCTCGTGGGGCGTGGCGGCCCACCGTCGCCCCTCCATCCGCCGGATCGCGGGGAGCGTGACGATCTTTCCCGAGTGGAGCATCTCCCACGGGGCGGCGTGGCGGTAGTAATTGTCGAAGTCCACCTCGCCGCCGACGTGGAAGACGCGATCGACCCAGGGCAGTTGGGCCGCGTGATACACCCAGGTGCCGCAGTGCAAGAACGGCACGCCGCGCATCCAATCCGGGTGGTTGTCGATCACGAGCAGGTTGCACCGCCGGGGGACGCGCCGCACCATTGCCAGACTGAGATGGTGGAAGTCCCCGCTGCCCATGAAGGTGAGCGCCGGCGCGGCGTCGCGCGTCGATCCCAGTTGCCGCGCCAGGTCGATCTCGAACCGCCCGAACGCCTCCCAGCCGCACGCCATGCGCAGCCGCGGCCCCCAGGTGTCCGCCGGGAGGAGGTTCTTCGCGCGGGCCGCGAGGCGAGGTTGCCCGGCGACGCTTCCATCGAGATCGAGAATACGCACGTCCATGCACGCCTCTTTGTTCGGTTGACAAGGTGACAAGGTGATTGACACGTCGCGCTCAGGGATGACGCAAAGTACAAGGGAGGACTTAGCCCGACGCGCCAGCGAGGGTTTAGGATACATCTTCGGTAGTGTGATGTTTCCCTCGCTGGCGCGTCGGGCTTGTCACCTTCTCACCGTGTCACCTCAACGGCTGTAACAGGCGAGGAAGCGGGACAGTTCCCCCGTCCGCGCGAGGACGCGGAAGCTGAGGCGCTGGCGCAGGCCGGCCAGGACTCGGTTGAACCCGATGTGATCGTCGATGATCGTCAAGGCTCTCGTGATGGCCTCCCCCCTCGGGCGTTCTCGGTGCATCCGCGCCACCCACAGGATCGCGGGCAGAGTGACGGCCAGCGTCTCGAACCCCTCCCAAAAGGGGAGGCCGAACGAGGCCGGGCCGCAGAATTGTAACGAACCGACCTTTATCATGTAATACCGTTCCAGGATCGCCGCCTTCGATCAGCCATGAAAACGGGATCTCGGAAGTCGAGGGGTCATTTCTGGAGATAGAGCCAGACGAACCCGGTCATCTCCTCCTTGACGATCTCCGAGCGACGGCGGTAGACCTTGTTGTATTCCTCTCGGGCCTTTTTCTCCTCCGTCTCGCCCTTGGCCTTGCGCATCGCCCCGGCAACGGCTGAGAAGTCTTTTTCCCACTGCTCGAGCTGCTTCTTCATCTCCGCCTCGGTGAGACCTTTGGCCGGTGCTGTCAGGGTGACGCTGTCGCCGACGAGGAGGTCGAGTTTGCCGTCGCCGTTCACGTCCGCGACCCAGACGCGCGTCGCGCGCGTCGGACCCTTTAGGTCTTCCTCTTTCACGGTCGTCGCGCGCTGAGTCGTCTGTTTCTTTGTCTCAGGCGGTTTGATGAGGGGACGGAACTGGGCGAACACGGGCGGCTTGCCTTTGCCGGCGATGTTCTCCGCCCAGTAGACGCCTCCGTCACTACTGCCGCTGACGATGTCCAGGTCGCCGTCGCCGTCGAGATCGATCACGAACGGGTCGCTGTGTCCTCCCTTGACGCGCAGCGGATCCTTGCCGGCGAAGAGCATCTCGGGTTTGGGATCGAACTGGCCCTTGCCTTTGCCCTTGAAGACGTAGAAGGTGCCGCCGAAATTGCCGACGACGAGATCGAGATTACCGTCGCCATCGAGGTCCACGGCGAAGGGTCGGGTGCATATCTTTTCGACCAGGGTCTTGTCTTGATCCCCAGGGATGATGAGCGGTTTGCCGTCGGTGCCTTTGAGAACTTCGGCCCTGCCGAATCCGCCGCCCTTCTTGCCGCGCAGGACATGGAAGAGTCCCGCCATGTCATTCTCCATGCGGGAGTAGGAGCCGGAGAGAATGTCGATGTGCCCGTCGCCGTCAATGTCCACGAACTGTGGAGTCGAGGAGGTGCATCACCACACGCCCGGCACTTCGGCGACCTTGCCGTCGGCCTGGATCCAGCTGCCCGAGGCAAAGCCGCCCTTGCCGTTGCCCTTGTAGACCATCATCTTGCCCTTGTTGAACTGGCCGACGATGAGATCCTTCTTGCCGTCGCCGTCGATGTCGTAGAGACAGGGGCAGGCGTAGCCGGGCGACTCGACACGGATGAACTTGCCGTCCACCGAGAGCCGGACGGGAGCCTCGAAGTCGGCGGCGGTGGTGAGTGCCACGCAAGCGCCGAACGAGAAGAGTGCGAGCAGACGTTTCATCGATGATCCTTCCCTTCGCCGAGTGAGAGTGGTTGCTGTACTTCCACAGGGTATCCTACGGATTATTCTCTCGTCTACCTTTTTCGCTCGTTTCCGCGCGACGTTCCGGCGAGTGCAGGATGCAACATCGCCTGTATCGAGCAGCGGGACGAGTAAGGAATTCGCACGCGAAGAGTTGCGGAGTATGCTTGCAATCGACGTTTTGGAGCAGATCACCTCACCCAAGGCGAAGGAGCTTCTCACCAAACTTGGCAAGGGAAACGACATAGCCCCGTTGAGGCGAGCCGCCGAAGCCGTATTGGTCCGACTGAAGAAGGGATCCTCTGCGAAGTCTTGACCCCGCGTGGGTCCATCCGGGGTTCGGGCCGATTCACCGGCTGTACCAGGCGAGGAGGCGGGATAGTTCCCCCGTCCGCGCGAGGATGCGGAAGCTGAGGCGCTGGCGCAGGCCGGCCAGGACTCGGTTGAACCCGATGTGATCGTCGATGATCGTCAAGGCTTTCGTGATGGCCTCCTCCCTTGGTCGTTCTCGGTGCATCCGCGCCACCCACAGGATCGCGGGCAGCGTGACGGCCAGCGTCTCGAACCCCTCCCAAAAGGGGAGGCCGAACGAGGCCGGGCCAGAGAATTGTAACGAACCGACCTTTATCATGTAATACCGTTCTAAGATCGCCTCCGCCTCGGGGGAGAGCGGGCCGCGCGGCTCCTCGGCCTGCCCGAACGTCGCCTCCGGGAGTCCGGCGTGGAGGCGCGGTATCGATCCCGTCCCGCGCATGAAGCGGGTCGCCGCGAAGAACAGGGCGACGCGGCCCCTCGAGGCGAGGCCGCGATTCGGGCCGTGGTCCTTGCGCGTCAGCAGGGCCACCGCCTGCCGGAACAGCACTCGCCCGATCCAGCTCGGCGGGCTGACCTGGACGGGATTCGTCGGCGTGCCTGCGTCGGCGCTCGTCGTGAGCAGGTCGATCAACTCGCCGAGACGCGACCCCTCGATCCCGGCGAGCCGGGACTTCCGCATGTCCCCCGCGAGGTGCAGCGCCTTGCGCAGGCGCAGCTCGACGGGGTCTCTTCGGTTGCGGAGGATCTTCATCAGCCCATCGACGATGCGCAGCACCGAGGGCCAGGGGAGTCTCTCGCCGTTGTCCATCCGGGGCGGCGGCGTCAGGCTACCGTCGGCCTGCGTCTCCAACTTCTCCCGCCGCGCCAGTTCCGATGCGAAGGCGAGCAACTCTTCCTGATGCTCCGGCAGCGCCCGACCCTTGTTCGACGCCGCCGAGGGGCAGGCGTAGCGCAGCCCGACGCGCCAGTGATCGCCCGCAGGCACCAGGACGAACGGGAAGAGTCGGCAGGGCAACGGCTTGGCCTCGTAGCCGAAGCGCTCGTGGATGCGACAGCGCCCCTCGGGGCTGAGGAAGACGCAACTACCGTCCTCGTGGTGGTTGAGCATGACCTGGCGCGACCAGGGCATCCCGGTCCGCTTCAGCGGGGGCAGGCCGCCGAGATCCTTCTCCTCGTCCCAGCCCTGCGCCTCGATCCGCTCGACCTCGTCGGGGGAGAGCGTGACGCGATACTCCTTGCAGCACGTCCCGGTGACGTGGCAATCCCAGTTCTGGAGGACCGGCAGCGTGCGGACGGGGAAAGACATGGGGGAACACCCAGGGGAGGCGACGCGAGGAGATCTGATATGAGTATAGGCTCTCCAGGCGGTCGGGCGAAGCCCAGCCGTTGCAACGGCTGGGTTTGGTGCAGGGCTATTCCTTGTTTGATACTGGACGAGATGGCTGACCAGTTGTTGACGATATCTTGGGGAATTGGTTACTCAGCCCGAAACAAGAGACTGCGTCGCGTCCCTCCACCTATTTCTGGCTACTTGCTCCGATAGTAGATCCGCCATTCCGTATGCTGTTGCGGCAACACCAACTCGCCGGTAAAGCCGGTATCGATCCAGGCATCCAACTCCGTTTCGGTTGCGTCGCTGGGATTCTTCAACCGAATGCGAACGAGCGCGCGCCCGGAACCGTCCACGCTTCCGGTCATGACCCGGCTCCGATATGCAGTGCCACGGAATGCCCAACCCGCAGAACGCAACATCGCCGATCCGGATGTGCGGCGCTGGCTGCTGCGGACGCTTCGCTTAGAGTGCGGCCCAAAAAGAAGGTGCCGGACTCCGGCTCGATGGCGACGAACGAATCCAGATGCGCGCGTTCCAGATCGGCCCGCAAGCGCTCCTGGTAGAATCGTTCCGCTCGTTCGTATAGGTCGGTGGAACTCATGTTCACAACTCCCGTTTCGAAAAATTCCCACGTTCGATCTGCCAGATTTAGCATCACCAGGCAAGCCACAACCATCACGCATCCTGAGATGGCGGGCGACTCGCTAACGGTGCGGATGTCGTCAACGCTTGCGGATTCATCGACGCCGTCCACCTGGAGTCGCTCGGCGTCATCCGAGAAGGGGAACCGAATCCATCGGGGGAATCCGAAAAGAATGCCTCCCTCGCCCTCCGTCTTCAGGGAAACGCCAAAGCTCACCTGACCGGGGCCGCCTGTGAGACATACAACCGCCCAAAACCGGAGGGGCGGCCTCGGTCAGGTGCAGCGATTGGTACGGCGCTACCCCAGAACCAACCCCGCGACGCCGACTAGCGCGGGCAGCCACACCAGCCACCGCAGTGCCGGGAACCGATGACTCTCGCCGCGCCACAACCGGACGACGCCCCACCCGACGACCAGCGCGCCGACCGGCCCGATGAGGAGGTAACACAGCATGGCCGGCCCCATCGACTCGTTGGGGTCCAGCACGGCATCCAGCACAAATATCGCGCCGATCAGCCCGATGGGTAGGAGGGACGCGACGAAGTAGCCCCACGGAAACCGCGTATCTGTCTGCACGGAGCCGCTCGCCATCGGTGACTCCTCCACAGCCCAAAGACTGATTCTGTCGATCCACCACTGCGCATCGTACTGGTTCGGGCGTCCCGGTCAACCTTTTTTTCCAAAACCCGCGAGGCGTTGAATGTCGTTCTCCTCCTGACCTACTGCCCGCCCCGCCCCGCGTGTACAATCCTAATAATTACCCCTCTCCACGGAGCTTCTTGTCATGCCCGAGCGACGCGCGATCCTCCTCGCGGTGGAGTCCTACCAGGATCCCGACATGCCCCCGGCTCCCCACGCCGAGACCGACGCGCAGGCGCTCGCCCTGGCGCTGGAGGCGGTCGGCTATCCGCGTGATTCGCAGGTCGTCTTGCTCGGCGCGCAGGCGACCGGCACCGCGATTGCCTCGCGCCTACGGAAACTGGCGAAGGCCGCCCCCGAGACGCTGCTCGTCGGCTTTACGGGGCACGGCTTCACCGCCGATGGCGTCTCGTACCTCGCCTGCGGCGACACGCAGGCCGACGACCTCGCCGAGACGAGCCTGCCCCTGAAGACGTTGCTCAGCGCCCTTGCGGCGATGAAGACGCCCTTCGCCTTGCTGCTCGACCTACGGGCAGGGCTGGAGGCGGAGGCATTCTCGTTCGCACCCCTCGAGGCGTTCTTCACAAAGCATCCCAAGTGCGTCTGCCTAGCGTCTTGCGGCGATGGCGAGACGGGCAACGTTTCGGGGTCGCTCAAGGCGGGGATCTGGGCGCATCATGTCCTCGAGGCGTTCCAGGGACGAGCCGCGCGGGCGATGGAGAACGGCACGCACGTTACCGCCGCCGCACTCCAGGCGCACCTCGATCAGGAGGTGCCCCGGACGTTGCGTTCGACGTTTCGCGCCGCCCCGGCGCAGACGCCGACGCTCCTCGGCGACGAGGAGTTCTTGCTCGCGGATGTCGCCCCCGTGATGGGACAAGGCCAGCCGACGGCCGACCCCCGGCTCCAGCCGCTACGTCGCGGAACGCTCCGCAGTGAGACGACGACGCGCGTGAAGGCGCTCGCGGGGTATCGCAAGTTCCACCGCCTGCCCGATCGCGTAGACGCGAGGGCGCGGAAGTTCGTCGGCGAACTCGCCGCCGAGGACGTGAAGAGCGACGTGGACGCGATGTATGCCGCGATCCGCGAAGTGATGGGCTACAAGCGCCGCGATGTCGAAGGCTCGGCGGACGGCAACACCGGCTTCGTGCGGACTCCGGACTTCGAGTATTCGATCAGCATCGACCTCGTCGATACCGACGTGTCTACGGTGATCTGGCGGCGCGAGGTCGGCAACATCCGCGAGCCGAGCGTCGTCCTCGGCAAGCCGTTCCAGCAGGTGTTCGGCCCGGTGTTCGACACGCTCGCCTTCGAGTTCACCCGACCGTTCGACCTCGAAACCTGGGTCGATCGCATCGAAGACGAGGTGCCGAAAGGCGTCAAACTGCGCTGTGCGAGCGACTGCTCGACGTGCGATGTCATGGTCGCGGGCTTCACCGGCATCGTCCGCCTGCTGCGCGACCGCGTCGAGGTGCAGGGCCAACACACGCCCGGCAGCAAGAGCCTCGTCGAGGCGTTCCTGCACTTCCAGGATCTCTTCTCGGGCCGACGCGACCTCGAGCAACTGCCGCTACTGGAAGCACCGAAGCCGACTTGACCGTAGGAGAATTGGCTCACGATGCAGTTCGAGAGGCAACTGCCAGAGAGAGCCGGTGAACGTGTGGTGGCCACGAAGTCGCCAGGACGGTAAAATGCGAAGACTGCGATTCCGAGACGATCAAGGATCGTCGAAGGAGTAGTTTGCAGGACGATGTCCTCGAGCGAGTAGTGGGGATGACGGCTTCAGGTTGGAGAAGTGATGGCAACTAGCGATACCACGATTTTCCTCGAGCATGTGCGGAGTTTCGCCGAAGCGCGGACCATCCCAATTCGCCCACTTACATTACTGGTCGGGGAAAATAGTTCTGGAAAATCCACATTTCTGGCTGCTGCCGCTTGTGTTTTCGAGAAGGGGACGTTTCCTTGGCATCCGGGTTTCAACAAGCCTCCTTTCAGCCTCGGCACCTATGAGACGATTGCGACCTTCAAGGGGGGGAAGTACGGTCGAGACGACTCATTTTCTCTGGGATTTTCAGTTGGTGAAAAGGGAACCAAGCAATATCGAGAAGTAAAAGCGTCTTACCAGCGTGATCGGGGGGGGCCAAGCCTAATACGATTTCAAGGAAAGAGCATTGCTGGAAGTGCAAATATCGAAGTGGCCAATCAGCAATTTAGTGGATCAATCACTTTAGCTGCCACTGGCAAATTGCTAGAACAGAAATTTTCAGTTCAAGATGTTTCCTTGCCATATGATGTAATTTCAACTAGCGGATCGCTATTTTCGTTGCTGTTGATGTTGGCGAATCCTTCGCAACAAACGATTGTTCAAGATATTGACTTTGTTGACAGATTAATCAATTTTGTAAATTCTATTGAATCTCCTTATCGTGGAGTTGTGTCACTATCTCCCATACGCACCAAGCCCAAACGAACCTACGACGAACTTTCGGAGGAATACAGTCCCGAAGGGGATCATATTCCAAAGTTGTTGGCGCGAATCTTCACGGAGGAGCCGCAGACACAGACCGCACATCGCATGAAAGAAGCCCTCAGTAGCTTTGGAACTGCATCTGGCTTGTTCAATGCGATCGAGGTGAAGAAACTTGGGAGAGGACAAGACGATCCTTTCCAGGTCCAAGTTGCCCTGGGTGGGCCAAAAGTGAATCTGGTCGATGTTGGGTATGGCGTTAGCCAGGCACTTCCTGTCATTGTCCAAAGTGTGCTACGCAAAGATGGCAATTTGATGTTGATCCAGCAACCGGAAGTGCATTTGCATCCTCGTGCGCAAGCGGCGTTGGGCACCTTTTTCGCCGAATTGACGGGAATCGGTCATACCACGCTCCTTGTTGAAACCCATAGTGATCATCTGGTGGATCGGGTCCGGCAAGAAGTGGCGGCTGGCAAGTTGAAGCCTGAGCAAGTGCAGATACTCTTCTTCTCGAAGGAAAAACTCGTAACGTCGGTCGAACCACTCGAGATCGATCCCCAGGGAAACGTGATAAATGCACCCGAGCATTACCGGCAATTCTTTTTAGAAGAAGAATTGAACCTTCTGAGGTAAGGAGAGATGCAATGTGCCTCATCATCGATGCCAACGTTGCGTGTCTTGTCTTTGCAAGGACGCCAGACGCAGCCTTTCAACCCATCTGGGATGCTCTCACAAAAAAGAAGGCGGTGGCTGTCCACGGGGGCCACTTGACGACGGAGTATATGAGGATTGGAAGAATCCGGAGACTCCTCATCGAATTGGGTCGTCAAGGCGTTCTGCGTAAGATTCCCGACGATCAGGTGATTGCCGAAACTGCGGCTTACCAAGCCAGACCGATTCAGTCCGACGACCCGCACATTTTAGGATTAGCCAAGGTAGCGAACGTTCGCTTGCTCTGTTCCCACGATCATGATCTCCATGCCGATTTTACGAATCCAGACCTTCTCAGTCCTCGCGGAATGGTGTACCAAAACGCTTCCCATCGTTCTTTGATTCGCCGAAATTGTGGTCCGTCACGACCGCGTAAACGGCATCTCAGAGGTAAAAAACGATAGGTAGAACAATTTCTTTGGATAGCTGGCATGGTCCTCACACCTGGATAAGCATGGGTCAGTCGCAGCACATCTACAACATCTGAACTTGACTGATTCATTCTGGGCGCGGTACACCTGGTTGGACGACACCCTGCCCCAGGAGCATGGCCATGGACGGCCTCGCGACCGAGGACATAAGTTCGCTGCTGCGCTGGCTCGAGGACGGGCCGGCGGGCAGCATCCCCATCGACTCCGTGGACCGATCGCTGGGTCGGCTCCAGGCGGTCACTTGGCAGGACGCCGCCGACCGCGAGGCGATGGAACGCCTGAACCGATGGCACGAACTCGCGTTCGCCTGGTTCCCCGAGCCGTTCCCCGTCTCACCCCGGAGCGCCCTGCGCTGGCTCGTCGATCGCGTGCTGTCGGACCCATGCCGTATCTTATTTTGGGTGCGCGACGTGCGCGGCGAGGTTCTCGCTCATGTCGGATTGACCTCGATCGACCTCGTGGCGCGCGTAGCGACCATCGGCGATGTCGTCCTCTGTCATCCCAAAGCCGCCCCGTTGGCCTCCGCAGCCGTCGAGACACTGGCGAAGTGGGTGCGCTGGGAGTTGGGTCTGCGCGTCGAGTGTGCCTCGCAGGCGCGGGCCATCGCCGCATGAGGTTTCCGCGAAGGAGACCTGTCGATGACCTGCCCTCGGAAATAAACTATTCCTGTCCGTAAAAGAGTTGATCCGCAGATTACACAGATTACACAGATGAATTGGTTTTATCTGTGTAATCTGCGGATCATACTCTTCTCTTCCGTGTGGCAGGGACCATCTTCGTGAGCGAATCGCACCTTTTCGGCGGGGTCGTCGGGGCAGGGTTCATCGGCCCCGTTCACGTCGAGGCGTTGCGTCGCCTGGGCAGACCCATGCTCGGCGTCGTCGGCTCGACGCCGGACAGCGGGCGGGCGATCGCGGAGCGGCTCAACGTGGCGAAAGCCTACGACTCACTCGAACACATGCTCGACGACCCGATGATCGCCGTCGTCCACCTGGCGACTCCCAATCGGCTGCATTACAAGCAGTGCAGGCAGGTTCTCGACGCGGGCAAGCACGTTCTCTGCGAGAAACCCCTCGCCACGACCTCCGCCGAGTCGGCCAACCTCGTGCGGATCGCCGAGGCGTCTGCGGTCGCGGCGGGTGTGTGTTACAACGTGCGATTCTACCCGCTGAACCTGGAGGCGAAGCAGCGCATCGCCGACGGCGATCTGGGGCGGGTCTACCACATCACGGGGTCGTACCAGCAAGACTGGCTGCTCTACGACACGGATTTCAACTGGCGCGTCCTCGCCGAGGAGGGCGGCCCCCTGCGCGCCGTCGCCGACATCGGCACCCACTGGCTCGACCTCGTCCAATTCGTGACGGGGCTGAAAGTCGAGACCGTCTGCGCCGACTTACGGACGTTCCTCCCGACCCGCCGCAGGCCGACGACCGGGTCGGTCGAGACGTTCCAGGGCAAGCGTGAGGTTCCCGCAGAGTCCGAGGAGGTGGCGATCGACACCGAGGATTTCGGCTCGGTGCTGCTGCGCTTCTCGGGCGGCTCGACGGGCTGCTTCAGCGTGTCGCAGGTCTCGGCGGGGCGCAAGAACCGGCTGAACTACGAGATCGCCGGGTCGAAGGCCGCGATGGCCTGGGACAGCGAGCAACCCAACGAACTCTGGCTGGGCCGACGGGACGCCCCCAGCGCGGTCCTCATGCGCGACCCGGCCCTGATGCACCCCTCGGCCCGCCCCTACGCCAACTACCCCGGCGGACACCACGAGGGCTTTCCCGACACGTTCAAGCAACTCTTCCGCGCGTTCTACGACCACATCGACAGGGGCGACCTTACGGCACCCGCCCCGTTCCCGACCTTCGCCGACGGACACCGCGAGGTACTGCTGTGCGAGGCGATTCTGACCAGCCACCGCGAAAGGCGCTGGGTGGACGTGGGGTGAGCCAACTCGCCTCGTGGACGATCATGCTCCCGTTGATCGGTCGGGATGAGGGATTTGCTGAAATGTACTGATGCGTGTAGCCTGCCACCATTCCGCCGGTTCAGTACGTCTCCGAGAGTTCGCCGCCTCGAACACGCTGAGGTTGGGTTCCCACTGTTCGCGTCGAAGGCAGTACACGCAACGAAAGCCGAACTCGTCGCGGAGCCAGGGGCGAAAGCTGCTGTAGTCGAGATACCCAACGGGGCCGTGTCGTCGAACCAGCGGGGCGCTCGGATACTCGAACGGAATCATGGGCTTGCCTGCAACGCCTTCCGTTCCAACTCTTCGAGAAGCCGTCGCGTCTCGGCCAAGGGGAGAGGACTGACTTGACGGCGATACCGACGTAGTCGATCTTGCAAGTCTTCCAATTCGATCGCTTCGATGGCGGTGATGGTCCCACGGACTTCTTGGTCGATGAGCCGACAGCGGCGGGCGTTCTGCTCGTCGGACCATTCCTGTTCCGTTATGCTGTCCGAAGCTGACACGGGGATCACGCGGAACAACGGCTTGCCGTTCACCCGCAGCCGGGTTCCGTCTGGGTCGGTGGACAACGATAGAATGAACCGCAGCACGGATTCGTCGCGCTCGTCTATGTCGATCGTTTTCATGCCTGGCGCTCGGGTTCGTACCAGTGAGGCATTTCAATCCTTTCGATTCTACCCGTTTCCAGTTGTTCTTGTCAAACCGACGATCACCGACCCGCGACCCGCATCCCCAGGGCGTTGCCCGGAACTGGAACATCCGACCCCGTTGGGATCAATACAATCCACACTGTAGCGGAACAGTCGCCGAAAGAGAAATCCCATGCGTAGTCAAATCTTCCTGGAGACCCTCGAAACGCGGGTCATGCCAGCGGTCTTCGGCACGCCTTGGCCGGACGCCGCTCATCTGACCGTTAGCTTCGTGGCGGACAACGTCGCGCTGAATCCCGGCTGGACGGACGCCTCGGGTACGGCGCATCAAGGCGCGCAGAGCCAGCTCTTCGCCGCTCTGGGTGGCTCCGTCTCCCTGTCGGCCTGGCAAGGCGAGATCCTCCGCGCGCTCCAGACGTGGGCGGCGCAGGCCAACATCGACATTACCGTCGTCGCGGACGACGGTGAACCGCTCGGCACTGCGGGGGCGATCCAGGGCGACCCTCGCTTCGGCGATATTCGCATTGCCGGCGAGGCGCTCTCGACGGATGCCCTGGCGATCACGACGCCCTTCTCGACCCTGGCGGGCACGCGGTCGGGCGACATCGTCTTCAACACGAACTATAAGTTCGGCATCGGTGCCGGCCCCTGGTACGACCTCTACACGGCCACGCTCCACGAAGCCGGCCATGCGCTGGGCATCGGCGACGGGACCGATCCGTCCTCGATCCTGTTCGAGAACTACCTCGGCGTCCGGGACAGTCTCGGCGCGCCGGACATCGCGGCGATCCAGAGTCTCTACGGCGCGCGCAAGCCCGACGCCTTCGAAGGGGAAGACGGCAACGACAGCCTCGAGACCGCCACGTCGTTGACCCATGCCGCCCTGTCGCAGTTCAGGAGTTCACTCCGCACCCTCGGCGAAGAGGCCACGCTCCCTACGCGGAGTCCCCTCCAGGTCGTCGGCGACCTAACTACGATGAACGACGTGGATACCTACTCCTACCACGCGACGAACCGCGACACCGCGTTCCAAGTTCGGCTCCAGACCTCGGACCTTGGCCTCCTGTCCGGTCGGCTGACCGTCCTCGACGACGAGGGCAACATCGTCGGCCAGGCGACCGCCTCCGAACCCGGCCAGGATCTCGTCCTGAACGTCGCGCCGACCTCGAGCGGGAGGTTCTTCTTCCGCGTCGATTCGCCGCGTACCGACGGCTTCGGCATCGGACACTATCGCCTCGTCGTCGAGGCGAACGACCCTGGGGCGACGGCGACCCGTCTGGCGCTCCGCGAAACGCTGCTCGAGCAGACTCCCGACAACGACAGCCTCGCGAACGCGGTCCGCCTCGATCCCCTCGTCGCCGGGAACTCCGCCGTGGGTGCCTACGCGGTCCAGGGCCGGCTCTCGGACGCCAACGATGTCGATTTCTATCGGTTGCAAGGCTCGTCGCACTCCAGTTCCTTGACGGTCTTCCTCAGCGGGACGGGCGAGTTGGGGCTATCCGTCCTCGACAAGGACGGCAACGTCCTGGCGCACCGAGTCGCCCAGGGGTCGCTCAGTCTGCGCCTCGATGATTTGCCCGCCCACGGCAAGCTCTACCTCGTCGTCACGGGGACCAGCGCCACGCCCTACCGCCTCAGCGCCTTGCGTAACGCCCCGGCGGAGGCAACCGCACTCACCACCTCGGGGACGCTCTCGGCGACGGCCCCTGTGGCGTATCGCGGCCTGCTGCTGGCCTCGTCCACGCTCGTCCGCCTGGACCTCCTGTTCACCTCGGCACAGCCGGGGGCCGCCTCCGTCGAAGTGGCGCTGTTCGACGCTCAGGGGACGATGGTCTATCGGGAGATCGTCCCTGTGGGCCAGAAGGTCACGATCCAACTCTTCCTTCCGGCGGGGGCGTATACCTTCCGCTTCGTCGGCGGCATGGCCGACGGCACGACGCTGAACGACATCGCCTACGAAGCCTCCGCCGTCTTGCTCAGCGATCCGATCGGCCCGCAACTCATCAACCCCGACGCCCCGCCCCCGCCTCCCCCGCCCGATCCGGGATGGTACGACCAGGGGTTCTTCACCTACCTCGCGCTGCTCGACCCGTTCGGGCGACCGATCGCGATTTACTACCCGCCCACCGTCGTGACGTTGCCGTGAAGAATGGGACACGGATGGGACGGATGAA